>CAYMQD010000277.1:0-3068 GCA_964392475.1 uncultured Alphaproteobacteria bacterium | reverse complement strand
GACAGAGTGGCACAGTTACCATTAGGTATAGTAGGAATTGCTATTTCTACAGCATTACTTCCTATTTTATCTAAACATCTAGTTAAAGGAGATGTTGTAAAAGCAAATAATGAAACTGAAAAAGCTATTCTCATATCTTTAGCGCTTTCTATCCCTTCGGTTGTAGCACTATTGGTAATTCCTGAGATTATTATAAATGTATTGTTTAATCGAGGTTCATTTGGATTAGGAGATGCTTATGCAACTTCTTCTGCACTTAGTGTGTATGCGTTAGGTATTCCAGCATTTATTCTATCAAGGATTTTCAGTGTTATGTTTTTTGCAAGACGTGATACTTTAACCCCTGTAATAGTAGCCTTGTTTTGCTTGACCATTCACGCTTATCTAGCGTGGGTATTTGTAGAGCAACTTGGTCATGTGGGCATAGCTTTAGCATTATCTATTTCTTCTTGGACCAATTCACTTTTTTTGTTGATTATTATTGCTTATAAGAAGTTTTGGAGTTTTTCCATTTCCCTTATATATAAGCTAATAAAGATTTTATTAGCTTCGGTCTTTATGGGATATATTCTTATATACTTAGAAAATGAATTGATTTTTTTTGTAAGTGATGTTTTTGGAAAAAATACTTTAGGGCAATCATTAGTCCTAATAGTGTTAATATTTGCGGGAATTGTGTCATACTTTATTGGTGCAATATTTTTGGGAGCATTTAAATATTCAGATTTAAAAAATAATTTATTTCCAAAAGATAAAACAATAAGTAAATAAACTATTAGAAAGTAAAACAAATGAAACATATTTTTTCTGGTGTACAGCCAACAGGAAATTTACACTTAGGAAACTATTTGGGTGCGATTAAAAATTTTGTAGATTTGCAAAATAATGAGTCAAATTATAAGTGTTTGTACTGTGTTGTAGACATGCATGCAATTACAGTTTGGCAGGAACCAGAATTTTTAAAACGTTCCATAAGAGAAGTTATAGCAATTTTTTTATCGGCCGGTTTAGATCCAAATAAAAGTGTTATTTTTAACCAATCTAAAGTCTCGTCACATGCGGAATTGGCATGGATTTTTAATTGTGTTTCTAGATTAGGATGGCTCAATCGAATGACACAATTTAAAGAAAAAGCTGGAAATAAAAGAGAAAATGCGTCCGTAGGATTATACACCTATCCGAATTTAATGGCTGCAGATGTGTTATCTTATTTAGCAGAAAAAGTTCCCGTAGGTAATGATCAAAAACAGCATTTAGAACTGGCAAATAGTATATCACAAAAATTTAATTTTGATTTTAAAATTGATTTTTTTCCTGAGATAAAGCCTATCATTTTAGGAGATGCAGCTAGAGTTATGAGCCTTCGTGATGGGCGAAATAAAATGTCTAAATCTGATCCTTCTGAATTTTCTAGAATCAATATTTTGGATGATTCTGATTCTATAGTATTAAAAATTAAAAAAGCTAAGACGGATTCAGATCCTTTACCTGGTTTAGACTGGCTAGATAATAATGGAAAGCTTGACAATGATAAAGTAAACTTAAGACCTGAGGCGGCGAATCTGTTAATCATTTATGGGTCGGTTACAGGAGAAGACATTCATTCTGTATTAGAAAAATTTGAAGGGAAAAATTTTAGTGAATTTAAAAATAATTTATCAGAAGCAATAGTAAATTTGATAGAACCAATAGGAAAAGAAGCAAAAAGAATTTTGGCAGATCCAGAATATATAGATTCTATTCTTAAGGTAGGATCTGCAGAGGCAAAAAAAATTTCGAATCCAGTTATAAGCAAGGTTAAAGATATAGTAGGCTTCATTTAATTGATTTTAAGCATTAAAACTAATTTAAATAACTTAAGAACAAGTATGACTAAAAAATATATTAAGTAGGAATAATTTAATAGTGGATATATATCTTCCAATAGCTGAAATGTCAGTTAATATTTTTGCGTTATTATTCATAGGCGCAGGCGTGGGTTTTCTTTCTGGTATGTTTGGAGTGGGAGGAGGTTTTTTAACCACTCCCTTATTGATTTTGATAGGCGTTCCTCCAACAGTTGCAGTAGCTAGCGAAGCAAATCATATTACAGGATCTTCTGTTGCAGGTTTTTTGGCACATCTTCGCCGTAAAAATGTGGATTTAATAATGGGTCTGGTATTACTTATAGGTGGTGTATTAGGGTCTGTTGTAGGTGTGATTTTATTTAGATTATTAACAGGATTACGACAAATAGAGGCATTTATATCTATCAGCTACGTTTTGGTGCTTGGTGTAGTTGGGCCATTGATGCTAGCCGAGAGCCTGAATGCACATAGAAGAAAAGTGTCTGGGAGAAAGGTTAGATTGCATGAACATGGTTGGATTCATGGTCTGCCACTTAGGATAAGATTTAGGCGTTCTAAATTATATATTAGTATTATTCCTCCAATTTTTTTAAGTTTTATTATTGGAATCTTGGCTACACTGATAGGAGTTGGGGGTGGCTTTATATTAGTCCCTGCAATGATTTATATTCTAGGAATGCCGACTCAAGTGGTAATTGGTACATCTTTGATGCAAATTACTTTTGTAACTGCAGTTGCAACTATATTGCATGCTGCGGTAAATCATACAGTTGATGTTATACTATCAATGCTTCTCCTTTTAGGAGCTGTGGCGGGTGTTCAAATGGGGTCAAGAATGGTCCAGAGACTTCCAGGTGAACAACTAAGGTTTTTATTAGGAGTATTGGTAATGGTTATGGCAGTTGGCTTAGCATCTGATATGATAGGCGAGCCTACGAATAGATATAATGTAGAATTTGTAAAATGAAATTTTTGGTAAAAAAATTATTAATATTAATTATATTAACGCCTGTAGTTTGTGCTGCAAGAGAGGAGCTTTTAGCAGAGCTTTCTGAAGATACAATTAGAATAAGCGCTGATTTTACGGGAGCTAAACTTGTCTTGTTTGGTGCTATAGATAATCCAGGAGATTTAGTTGTGGTAGTGACAGGGCCAAGAAATAAAGCGATAGTTAGACGCAAAGATTCTATAGCAGGAGTGTGGTTAAACCGTAGTAGAGCA
>CAYMQD010000276.1:0-7400 GCA_964392475.1 uncultured Alphaproteobacteria bacterium | reverse complement strand
TTAATACTATCATAAACTTTTTTTTGTTCTTCTGATAGTTCTTCTACAACCCAATCTTTAATTCTTTCCATTAATTTCCCAATAAAAATTCATTAAAATTTAGACTCTAGCTCCAAAAGCCATTTAAATGTATTCGAAGGTGTAGGATCTGTATAACCAAACATTAAACTAAATTCGTACTTTAATGCTATATCATCTTCTAGCTCCATAAAACCGAATACTCCTGGTCCTATATTATGTTGTTCATTACCTACTGCCAAATCTCCTGTTTCACCAAATCGGCCAAATAATTCAAATCCTGGTTGTATGTTTGGAGTCAACCGATACCTCAATTGTCCAGCATACGCTATTTCAATTCCATTCGAATCAGCGTTTTTATATTCTTTTCTAATATTAGATTTGCTGTAGTTCTCCAAAAACCCATTCTTTTATAAAGTAATAACCTCGATTCAATTCCGTGAGAATCTGAATTATTATATGGCTTAGAAATTCCTAACGATACCCCTATATCTATCGGATTGGGTTTTTAATTGAAAGCTTTTGTCTTTGTTAATTCTATTCTCATATCTATTTCATAAGCCTTAAATTTCAAAGACTCATCATGTTCTTTTTCATATTCACCTTCTAATTCATAAAATAGCCAATCATTAACACCTATACCCATTCCATATTTTTGCTTACTGATTTCATTTTTTTTAGAATCACTATCAGTGGTATAGAACCCTCTTCCTACAACTTCTATTTCTTGATTAACAATTGGCCACCTTGCACGAAAAGGAGGCGCTTCTGATTCGTCAGTAGCAAATTAAAGGGATGGAAATAAAAATATAATACAAAGTAAAATATAGATCATTATATCAATATATTTTTTGTATAAAGAGTGCATCTTGTTCTTAATTACTATCTAGAAGAAAAAGGTAAAACAAATGAAAAGTGTAATATATTAAATATATTTTGAAAAATTACCTTTGAAAATAATACATACAAACAATACAATTCGAACAAGTTACCCCCCAAAATTATAAAATTCATTTTTTCAATTCCGACATAACTTCTTGAGTAATATTGCACTTTTGCTTAACAAAATTTAGATTATCAAAATATCTTACTGCATAGTTACATTCTACTCCCTTTATATCTTGGTATCTACCTAGACCATTAATAAAAGTAATTTTCCCTATTCCAGCATCCATATCTGAAGACATCCTTTTCCCTCTATACCAAAATTTTTCTCTATACTGATTTTCCATCTCACAAAAAAAATTTAAATTTATATTTTTGGAATCTCTTTCAATAACACCATAACAAAAATACCTTCCATAAAAACCTAAATTATCAGTCCAAGTTCCTTTAATATCCAATGCAGAAAACTTTATATCATCTGGAAGATTAATATTTTTTGTAGTCACTGTAGCTGTCGAATCCATAACCCAATCTTCAGCAACTAAGTCAGAATTATAAAAAATTATTATTGTAATAAGTATGTAAAGATTTTTCATTTTAATTTAATATAAAAACCTAAATATAATTTTAAATAAAATATAATATAAATATAACAACAAAAATATAAATTTAAAAACTTTAAACAATCACTTACTCATCTTTACCAATAAAGATGGAGAATAATATGACAAATGTAGATTTTTTATACGATCCCGTTACTGCCATTGATGAAAAAAAAGCTACAGGACAAACTGCAATAATTTTTTCAGACATACGATCCACCATGAAGATTCCAATAGTAACATCAATATGGCGTGGACTTGCAAACATGAATAACAGCTTGTTTAGCGTCTGGAATTTGGCAAAGCCTATATATGAATCTGGATTAGCAGAAAAATCTCTTAATAATATGATTAATTCTTTAGAACTACCCATGCCAGAAGCTTTAGTTTCACAACAACTGTCATGTATTAATTTGACTAAAAATGATTTTAAAAATATTCAAAACATAATTAAAGCATACAACAGATCAAACGGTATGAACCTGATGGCATAATCTGCATTACTTCTTTATGGTCCTATGCCAAAAAAAAAATTACCTATAACTAATACTAACTTTACATATAAAGATAAACTCCCTGTACTTATGGATAAGAATAATATAGAGCCTAAAGTTTGGGATATTATAAAGTATGTAAATTCTTTAGGATCATCCTCAGGGTTGAATTCACATGTAGCTACGCTATGGAGACATCTAAGTCATTGGCCATCCTTTTTATCTCTTGTATATACTGCATTCGCACCATTGCAATCTAATGGACAAATAAACTTCTCTTTAAATTCTACTCTAAGTTACGTTAAGGAAAATGGAATAAACTTAGAAAAAAATTCAGTGAAAGATTTTCATATTAATGAAAAAGCCTTAAAAACTTTAGAAGGATACGTCCTTACACCACACCAAGTAATAAGAATGGTAGTAATAGGTAACGCTATAGAAAAATGGCTGTACAATTATAATTATTAAAATCTATATAGAAGCTGTATCTAATTTTAGTAAGTTTAACCTCATAGGTTGACTAAATTCATATTTTTTATCTTTATTAAAATCAGATAAGAGATGAAACTTTTTTATTATTTCCTTTTTATTTTTATTTATATAATTTGATCGCTTTACATCTACTAATTGTAAAGAATGGAGACATGATTGAGAATCTTTAAAAATTTTTTTTTCATTAAAAAGTATTTCTTTTACTATTTTTAAGTTTACCTTATTACAGTCAATTATAGAATTATAGGCTGCAGAACGAACTTTCGTCTCATCATCAATGTCTTTCATAAATTGAAAAAAACTTCCCTGTGCTAATGGTTCAACTATACAAATAATACTGTTATTTTTCATACTTTTAGAGCATTGCAAAAGCGCATTATGCATAATTTCTTCGGGGATATGATGAAAACTATTAAAAAAGAAAATTAAATCAAAACTCTCATTTAGGTTGTTGATATTTTCCGCCCCAAGAAGTCGAAATTCTATATTGGGCTTTTTTATTTTATTCTTTGCAATACTTATTTGATCCGGTGAAGGATCTATACCAATACCTTTTAGAATATACATAGAAGACCAAGATAAAAACCATCCATTACCACAACCTATATCTACAATACTTTTATCTTTTAAGTTTATTTCTTTTAATATATGTCTTTTAGATTCTTCCCAAATATTCAATATATGTTCCAATTATAATTAAAAAATTTAGTGATTTTATAAACTACTGATATAAATTTTATTTTTTTTAGTTATCAATTAAATCTTCACCTTTCCAGTTCAATTGTTTTTTGTTAAGATAATCCTCAATATACCAAGCTATAGAACTAAAAAACCTTCTTTTATCATTAATAATATCTAAATAATTCCATGGAGCGAAATGACATATCGGGGACATAAAATATGAAATATACTTTCGTTCAAAATCATACCATTGTTCTTTACCTAAAAAGAAATATATTGATTTTGCAATATTACGGACAGGAATCAACCATCTAGGTGATATAAAAAGAGGATTAAGCGGTATATCTTTCCAGACACCTCCCCAATTATCATTTATTAAAGTCTCTTTATATAATTTTTGGTTAAATTTTTGCTCTAAAGGAATTTTTTCCCAAAAATCTAAATATTCATTATCCCACAAAGGTAATCTCCAATCATACCCAAAAAATTCATAAACCCTCTGTCCGTTTACAACATATTTAGTCTGTCTGTTCATATATTCTAAATACTCAAAAACTGCATAATCTAGTAAATTATTCTTGGGAAGCCCTCCAATACTTTCAAGCTCTTTGTTTATAAATAATTTTATAATGTCTATATTTTTTGGTGTTATAAGAGAATGCCAATGCTTAAAGTGTTCCTTAACAATAGATTTTATTAACCGTTCAAATCTTCTATTTTTAGTTAATACTTTTCCCAGCATATCTTTAGGTATATGACCTCCAGATATAAAATCTCCTGATTGACCATTAACAAATATTGCCTTTTTAGAAATTAAATTACCTTCATTAAGATATTTCATCATAATAAATTCGGACGAAAATGGTATACTTGTAAAATAATCGGAAAATGTATCAAAATCCTTATACTTATTGGAAAAAAAATTCTTTCTATAAATATCCTGGGTGTATGGTACATATATCCATTGATAATCTAATTTTTTTGCTATTTTCCTAGCTATTATTGCATCTCTATTTTTTTTTCTTCCGTAAGATACACAAAGAACATTTTTGTAATTTAAGTTTTTTAATCCAGAAGCAATAAATCTAGAATCCATACCTGCCGATAAAGGAATAATAATTTGTCTATCGTTAGCGTTATTAATCAATTTAGAGATGATTCTTTTATTTAATATACTCAAATCTTTTGATAGATATTTTTTTTGTATATTAACTTTCCAAGGTTTCCATTGATAATAATGCTTTATAGCAATATTATTTTTATCCACCCATATAAATCCTCCTGGATTAATCTGTTTGATATACTTATAAGTTGAATATTCGCCAATAGTGTACCCTGACATAGCAAAAAGTTTAGCCATATCATAATTAATGGCATTTAAATCAGAATAATTTTTTTTATTTATAAAGTTTGAATCATCAGTAATGATTAGTTCTTTTTCGTTCATACTCCAAATTAATGGACAAGATCTAATTCTATCTACTGTAGCTAGAAAATAACTACTGGTTTTTACAATAACAGAAAAATGACCATCAACTGTTTTTAAAAAATCATAAACACTCTCATTATTTAAGCTAATAAATTTCTTAAAAACTTGTTGGATTGAATAGTTGTTAATATAACCTTTTAACCAAATTATATTTTGGTTTTTTTGAATTTTCTTCCAATTACCTTTTTCATTTAAAGATAAATATATTTTTTTTTTGAAATGAAACATTTAATCTAAAACTATTTAAACTTACAAATTTGTTTTAATAAAAAACTACTTTCATCAAACCAGGCTACAGCATATCTACAATTCTTATTCAAGTATTTCTTATATTTTCCATTTGCTTGAATATATTTAATAGTTCCTATTCCCCTAGTATCTCCGGTATTTCTTTTAGCTTCTGTCCAAAACTTTTCGTTCTCTGAATCTTTTGATTCACAAATATTATATAAATCAATATCATCTTCTTCAGTTTTAATACTACCGTAACAAAAACCATTCCCGTATTGTCCGTTTGAATCTTTCCATTTATATATAGATTCTACAATAGCAAATTTATCATTTTCAAGACTAATTTCTTTTTTATGAATATCTCCCATGATTTCAACGATGTAGTCCTGACTAAAACAAGCAGAGCATAAATAGAAAAAAAAGACAAAAGTTGTGATTTTATATCGCAGTATGTGCATAAATCTATACACCTCCTATAAAAACAAGAAATAAAGGTTAGTAACATTTTATACTTGAACTGTTTTATGATCTCCTGGAGCTAAAATTTCCAAAGCTTCAAAATCATCAGAACAAGAGATCTCATTATGAGTTATTTCTGCAGGAGCCAAAACACAGTCTCCCTTTCGGAAAGTATGTTCTCCTTGTCCTTCATATATAAATTTTACCCATCCATTAAGAACATAATACATCTGAAAGGTAACTAAATGCTTATGAAAGCCTGTAGTGTGTAAATCCTGATCTCCTTTACAATCCTTTTTAACTCTTAACACATGGGCATGATAATCACCATGAGTAGCATTGTTAATACCCAGATCTCTATACTCTAAAAAACTTCTCAATCCATCTTTAAATTGCGCTTTTTTTGCTAAACTTACATTAAAATTTTGCTTTTTATCAGACATCTAATTCCTCACTTAATCTTGTAACTATAGTTATTACATTTTGACTAAACTGAGCAAACCATATCTTGTCCACAACAAAGAGGTGATTTTATTTTTCCATGTTGATTGGGACATTTTGAAATTTGCACTTCAGTTCCATTATCCAGACTTAACATATCATTTACTAAAGAAGCATTACATTTTGCGCATGTAGCGTTAACTGACATACCACATTTACTGCATTCATATGTTGCCATATTTACCTACCTTTCATATTTAATAAGAAAAATATTCAATCTTCTTACTTTCTCTCTTATTGTATATAATCTAAAGTAAAGTTTTATAAAAAGGAAAACTATAATTATGCATAAAATTATAACTATCATATCATTTTTAACTTTTATTAGTATACCAATAACATCATATGCAAATAATATATGTAATAAACTAATTATAGAAATAGATAAAAATTTAGAAGCAAAAGATTTTGCAGAACAAAAAAAGAATAAAATCATGGAACTCAGAGTTGCTGGAATAAGCGCTGCCAAAGACCCTGCCCTTAGCGAAAGTTTAGGAATTCGTTGTGAAGATCTTCTTAATGAAGCTTTAAATTTAACGAAAGCACCTTAATAGTATATTAATTCTAAGATGCCGATTTTTCAAAAGTCTTAACATCAGTATTAATTGTAACAAATTTACTTGCACTATTTTTCCATACATTAGCTGATAATGAAAGTTTTTCGTTTTGGTTAAATATTCCTGCTTTCCATACAGTTCGTGTAGTAAGCTTACTATAAATTGCAGCACCACAATTAGAACAGAAATGTCTTTCAACTAAATTTCCGCTATCTGCTGTAACTTTATAAACAGATGTTTTACCCTTTGTTATTTGAATTTTATCATCAGGAATTACTATATTAAATGAAGGACCTCCACCTGATGCTTTTTGACAATCTTTACAATAGCAAGCTATTACATTTTCTGGCAGTTCCTTACAAGTTACTTCAATAGAACCACAAAGACATTTACCTATTTCATTAGTCATAAAAACCTACCAAACATTAATTAAATGACATATTCATCTATTTATTAAATTCTATGCATTATTCTAATATTAATCCATTCGATGTTGTATAATAAATTAACTACAGCAAATGTTCATAAATATTGCTATCATAGATAGCCAAGATAAAATAGTGACTTATAGCTACTATTCAAATGAAATCCAATGAATCGTCGCTCCCACTTTTGTAAAAAATAATTCTAAACTTTCTATAGAAAGTTCTAATGTTCTATCATTTACAAGAGGGTGTGCATAAATTTTTAAGCATGATTTTAAATTGATATCTATAAATAAACTTACTTTATTATTCACTCCATTAATCATGGAGAAAGGTGTCACTGCCCCTGAACGGACTCCGAGATTTTCCATCAATCTTTCAGAAGAGCCAAACGATAAACGACCTGATCCTAAGATTTGTTGGAGCTTCTTCAAATCCTTCGTCCTCTAATTCCGGTTGGGAGCCCAACGCTCCTTTACTTTTAAATGTATAACTTGAAGCGTCGTCAGTATCGGGATAACCCGACTGAACTCCATACATAGTATCTTCTATGATAGATTCTGGTT
>CAYMQD010000275.1:0-6622 GCA_964392475.1 uncultured Alphaproteobacteria bacterium | reverse complement strand
CTTTTCCAGATTGGATTTTTTATTTTGCTTAATAATTTTTTATGTAAATTTGATTCATCTGCAGTTAAGCTATATTTTTGGTAAGTATTTTTTGATATCTTTGAATAGGTTTTATTTGCAACAATATAATTGGCATTTTTTTTAATAATTTCCACATTTAAATCTAATGAAGGCTGTCTTCCTCCCGTAAGCTCAAGGTACACCTCAGCTAGTAACTTAGCATCTATTAATGCACCATGTTTCCCTCTATCTTCTAGGCTTATATTGTAACGGCGACAGAGTGAGTCCAAATTCACTGCTGCTCCTGGAAATTTAGAACGTGCTAGTTCTAAAGTATCTATTACTCTACTTTTATTGACTATAGGTAAATTTAAAGGTCTTAATTCTGAATTTATAAAACCCAAATCAAAATCTGCATTGTGAATAATTAAATTAGATTCACTGATAAATTCCATGAAATCACTTGATATATCTTCAAACCTTGGTTTATCTAATAAGAAATTATCGGATAAACCATGTACTTCTTGTGCTGCTTTAGGAACATTTCTTTCCGGATTTAGATAGCTATGCCAAATATTTCCAGTGGGCATGTTATCAAGTAATTCTACACATCCTATTTCTACTATACGGTGCCCAGAATTATAATCTAGTCCTGTTGTTTCTGTATCAATCACTACTTTACGCATAATATTTACTAAATTTCTAGATCTCTATATATAGCACTTATAGGTCTACTAGGTATACTTAAAGAATAATTTAAAGCTTCCTTTATCATTATTCGCATTGTTCTCTTTCCTCTAAAAGATGGAATAATAAAATCTGCTAATTTTTTTTTATATATATCAGGAATCTGCTTCTTTATTATGCCATAGAATCTTTCTTTATTCCAGCCCTCTCTAGACAAGGCACGTTGCATTTGTATCTTAAATGGGGCTGTTGTTACCATAACAATATCACAACTTAAATCACCATTTGTTTCAAATAGTAATGGAACATCAAAAACTACAGCTTTTTCTTTTTTACAAACCATTCTTCTTAACCATTTGTTTCTTAATTTTGCTACTTCTGGATGAAGGGTTTTTTCCAGTTTTGAAAGTTTTTTAGGTTGTGTAAAAGCTAATTTTGCTATTAGAACTCTATCAAGGCCTTTATCGGAAATAGCTTCAGGAAAAATTTCTCCTATTTTACGAATTATTCTGTTTGAACACAATAAATCAGACACTACTTCATCTGAATCAAATACAGGCACTCCAAAAGATTTTATAATATTGGATGCGGTGGTTTTACCCATAGCTACTGAACCTGTTAGACCTATTATTACCAATCTAATTTATTCCACTTATTACATGCTGTTTAAATTCTTTATCTATTTTGGGGTTTACTCCAAACCATTGAGAAAAGCCTGGTTTAGCCTGATAAAAAAGCATATTTAATCCACTTATCGTTCTTGCTCCTAAACTTTCTGTTTTTAATATCAAAGGTGTTTTGATAGGATTATAAACTAGATCATACACTATAGTTTCTTTAGAAAAAAATTCGTAGTTCAAGTCAAGTTTTGGCTTATTTATCATGCCTAAGCTAGTAGTATTAATTAACAAGCCAATATCTTTCATTAATGCCTTATCACCCCATGAACCAATGGAAATATTTTTAAATGTTTCGGATAAAATTTTTGCCCTTTCTGTTGTGCGGTTGGTAATTCTAATTTCAGTAACATTTTCCTTCTCTAAGGCTGCCAAAACTGCTCTCGCTGCTCCTCCTGCGCCTATTACGAGAACAGGCTTATTTTTTTCCCAGTTAAATTTAGCTTCAATTAAACCGTTTAAAAAACCAACTGGGTCTGTATTTGTTCCGATTAATTTACCTTTTTTATTGATAATCGTATTAATAGCACCAATTTTAAGAGAATAGTCATCAACTTCATCAACTAAACTAATTGTTTTTTCCTTATATGGAATAGTAATATTACAACCTGCTATATTTAATGCTCTTAAACCTTCAATTGCTGTTTTTTAGTTTTTAGGGGGAACTTGAAATGGGATGTAAAATGCATTTAGCTTATTTTTTTTTATCCAATAATTATGTATGCGTGGAGAAAGGCTATGACTAATGGGATTTCCAATTATACATGCTACTTTAGTTGTCTGATTGGTAAGATTACTCAATCTAAATGTCCTTTCTGTGTTTACGTTGTATTTCTATAACAGCTGCTGCTATTTCTTCTATAGATTTTCTTGATACATCTAGAGTTGGCCACATGTTTTTTGCGCAAAGTTTTCTTGCTTCTAAAATTTCCTCTTTTAGTTTTTCTGGGTCCACATAATTTGTGTAATTTTCTTCATTTAAAGAGTCTAATCTGGATTTTCTTATTGCTTCTAATCTTGATAAACTAGTAAATAAACCGACGACTAAAGCTTTAGATTTTTCTAGTGAATCTGGAATTTTTTGTCCGTGTATAATGGGTACATTAGCAACACGAATTCCTCTGTTTGCTAAATACATGGCAGTTGGTGTTTTTGAAGTTCTTGATACTCCGACTAATATTACATCCGCATCGTTTAGTCCTGTGTCTGCTCCTTGACCGTCATCATGGGATAAAGCATAATGCATTGCCTCAATTCTACTAAAATATTGTTCGTCTAAGTTGTGTTGTTTTCCTGGGCTGGTCAATTTAATTTCTGCCTTAAATTCTCTGTGTATTGCCCCTACTACCTGATCTAATATAGGAAGTGAAGTAACGCCTATATTTCTACAACCTCCTAATAAATAATTGCGTAATTTTCCATCAATTAATGTATAAATCACTAATCCAGGACGTTGTTTTATTACTTTCAAAATTCTATCTATCTGTTTTTCTGAACGTACTAACGCCCAATGATGCTCCTGGAGCTCCAATCCATCAAAATGTGCACGTGCTGCTTTACATACAGTAGAAACCGTTTCACCCGTGGAATCTGAAATTAAATGTAAATTTAGTTCTTTATTTATCATGTATAAAAATTTCTTTTAGTTGTTATTTTTCAAAGTATACATTCTATTAATAATTTATAATTAAAAAATCCACATGTGAGTAACTTTTAATATTTTTTATTCCCTGTGGAAAACTTTATTATTAAAATGATTAAACTATTTTCTTATTCTACTTTTTTCTTTAGAAACACTTAAATCATTAGCTTTTTTATAAAAAATATAATTTATTTCTAAATATTCTAAGTATAACAAATAAAGTTATTTAAAAAATTTTTCTTATAAACCTTTGGATAAAAAATAATCCACACAAAATTCATATACATCATCAACTACATATATATATATATATAATATATTAATAGCATGAAGGAAAACTTTAGAAAAATGGGCCTACTTTTAAATACAATAAAAAGAAAAAATTTGGATGAAACACCTATTTGGTTAATGAGACAAGCAGGTCGTTATCTTCCTGAATATAGAAAAATAAGAAATAAAGTTGGATCTTTCTTAGAATTATGTAACAACCCAGATTTATCAACAGAAATAACTATGCAACCATTGAATAGGTTTGATTTAGATGCAGCAATAATATTTTCGGATATACTAACAATACCTCAAGCATTAGGTGCTAAAGTTTCTTTTATAGAAAATCATGGTCCTCTTTTAAATTATGATTTTAATGAAGTAAAAGAGGAAGATTTTTCTAATCGGCTTGATATAAATTATTTATCTTCTACTTATAATACTATTAAACAAGTAAGGTCTATACTTCCTAAAGAAAAAGAATTGATAGGATTTGCAGGAGCGCCATGGACATTAGCAGCGTATATGCTAGAAGGAAAGTCAAGCAAAGACTTTCATAAAATTAGAAAAACTGCTTATGAAGAGCCAGAACATTTAGACTTGTTAATACAAAAACTGGAGAGAGGAGTATTATTACATTTAAAAAATCAAATCGCTGCAGGTGTAAATATAGTTCAACTATTTGACAGCCATGCAGGTTTCGCAGAGTATGATCTTTTTGAGAGATACTGCATTAATCCAGCAGAAAGAATAGTAAAAGAATTAAAGTATTTTTCTCCTAATACTCCAATAATTTGTTTTCCAAGAGGAGCGGGAGAAAAGTATTTAGATTTTGTTATTAAAGTAGATACAGATGTTATAAGTATAGACTACACAGTGGATTCTCTTTGGGCATCTAATCATCTAAATAAGCATTGTGTAGTTCAGGGTAATCTTGATCCAGTGAAGTTAGAGGTAGGAGGAAAAAATATGGAGATTTCGGTAAAGAAAATTTTAAAAAGTTTTAGCAAAAGTCCCCATATATTTAATTTAGGACATGGTGTTCTTCCTACGACCCCAATTCAAAACGTAGAAGAGTTAATTAAATTAGTAAAAGCGAAATGAAACATGAAGAAAAGGGCAGTAATTTTATTTAATCTCGGGGGTCCAGATAAGCTAGAATCAGTTAGACCTTTTCTAAGAAATTTATTTAATGATAAAGCAATAATAAACTTACCAGGTTTATTAAGATATTTTATTTCGTGGTTAATTGCATTTTCAAGAGACAAAGAAGCAAAAAAAATTTATGAGAAGATAGGAGGAAAATCGCCGCTTTTGGATAATACAAAGCGCCAAGCATTTTTACTAGAAAAAGCCTTTATAGGAAAGGATAATAGAGAAACACGATGTTTAATAGCTATGAGGTATTGGCATCCATTTCTTGATGAAGCAGTACAACAGTTAATAAAATGGAAACCAGATGAAATAGTATTAGTTCCTTTATACCCGCATTTTTCTACAACAACTTCTGGTTCTTCTCTTGATCTATGGAGTTCGATAGTAAAAAAGGAACCATTATTAAATAAAATTAAAACTTTTTCTATTTGTTGCTATTACAATAATAAAAAATTTATAAAAGCTCATGTAGATAAATTAAAATCTGTTTTAGAAAAAAAAAGAGGGAAGTGCAGAGTTTTATTTAGTGCTCATGGATTACCTAAAAAAATTATTGATAAAGGAGATCCTTACCAGTGGCAAGTGGAACAATCTGTTGCAAAAATAGTTTTAGAACTTAAATTAAAACCTTTAGATTACACTATATGTTATCAATCTAAAGTAGGCCCGTTAGAGTGGATAGGTCCCTCGACAGAAGATGAGATTGTAAGGGCAGGAAATGAAGGGTTAGGTACAATAGTAGTACCTATAGCATTTGTATCAGAACATTCTGAAACGCTAGTTGAATTAGATCTAGATTATAAAGAATTAGCAAGGAAAAGTGGAGTAGCAGAGTATTATAGAGTTCCTGCTTTAGGAGATTCAGAAATATATATAGACTGTTTAGTAGATTTGATAAGTAATGTGGAAAAAAAAAGCAGTATAAAACCAGCTTGTATTAAAGTTTTTTCTAAGTGCTATAATAAGAAAAATGGTGTTGCTGAATTATGACATATTTAGTGATAAAATCCTTGCATATTATTTCTGTCATCGCTTGGATGGCAGGGCTCTTGTATCTTCCTCGACTATTTGTATATCATGCAAATGCAAAAAAAGGCTCAGAGTTTTCAGAAAAATTAAAAGTTATGGAAAAAAAACTTACTTTTATAATCATATTTCCTGCCATGTTTTTTACCTGGTTTTTTGGACTAACACTTATTTTCATTTATGATAGTCCTATAGATACAAGTGAAAAATGGTTTTTAGCAAAAATTATCTTGGTAGGATTAATTAGTTTGATTCAGTTCTTCTTTGAAAAAATAAGAAAAGATTTTTTCATAGACGTTAATATACATAGCCATACTTTTTTTAGATGGCTAAATGAAATTCCCACTGTTTTAATGATATTAATTGTTTTCTTAGTAGTTATAAAACCTTAAATTTTTAATTAATCTTTTTCTTATTTATGTTTATTTATTTTAGCTCATAGTATATGATATGTATCTACATTTTTTTTGAAATAATTTTTCCTCATATTATTCTTTGTTAATTAGTTAAATCTAAATATTTATAGGCTTAAAAATGCATTTGCAGGATTTAAAGAAAAAATCACCTAATGAATTATTAGAACTCGCAGAAAAAAATAATTTGGAGAACGCTTCCAACTTAAGAAGACAAGATCTGATGTTTGCTATCTTAAAATCTCTAGCGGAAGAAGGGAAGGCAATACATGCAGATGGGGTGATAGATATACTTTCTGACGGATTTGGTTTTTTGCGTGCTCCAGAGTCTAATTATCTTCCAGGTCCTGATGATATTTATGTAAGTCCAAGCCAAATTAGAAAATTTGGTCTTAAGAATGGGGATACAGTTGAAGGACAAATTAGACAGCCAAAAGATGGGGAACGGTATTTTGCACTTTTAAAGGTTACGAATGTAAATTTTGAAGAAACAGAGAATGTAAAACATAAAGTACATTTTGATAATCTTACGCCTTTGTATCCAGATGAACATTTAGTTTTAGAAATGGATTCTGCCGGCCCGGAAGAAGCAAAAAAGAACATTTCAACTAGAGTAATTGAGTTAGTTTCTCCTTTGGGAAAAGGGCAACGAGGATTAATTGTTGCTCCCCCAAGAACGGGTAAGACAGTCTTGCTACAAAATATAGCACACTCTATTGAGACTAATCATCCGGAGGTTTTTTTAATAGTTTTAT
>CAYMQD010000274.1:0-2529 GCA_964392475.1 uncultured Alphaproteobacteria bacterium | reverse complement strand
AGGTTCCGAAAACCAAAAAGAATATATAAAAAGATTTGGTCTGCTTGATATTCCAGAAGTGGAGATGAACGAAATAAGCAGACCTCAGTCTCCATCCAGATGGGGTGATATACAGACCGCTACTATTTCATTTGGTTATGGTATTGCAGTAACTCCGATACAAACTATAGCCTCTGTTTCTGCCTTAATGAATGGTGGCGTTCTGAATACACCTACTATATTAAAATTAGATAATAGTGATCAAAAATCTTCTTTAAATCAGAAGAGAGTAATTTCAGAAAGTACATCGGATGCAATGAAGGCATTATTTAGACTAGTAGTGGAAAAAGGTACTGGAGGAAATGCAGATGTTCCTGGTTATCAAGTAGGAGGAAAAACAGGGACAGCAAATAAGATTAATAAATTATCAGGAAAATATGACCAAAATAGAAGAGTATCATCTTTTATTGCAGCATTTCCAATATCCAATCCTTTATACTCTATTTTAGTTTTATATGATGAACCTAAGCCTATAGATGGAAACCCAAAACACGCTACTGGAGGATGGACCGCCGCACCTATTGTTGGAAATATTATTAGGCGTATTTCTCCTATATTAGGTGTTTCTAGTAACAATTCAAATACGGATAATCATTTAGTTAGTTTGACTCGTAAAGGAGCAAAACTTGTTGCTTACTAATTTACTAGATAAAGACATAAAAGTTAATTCTCTATTGGGTCCAAAGAATATTACGGGTATATCTTCAGACTCTCGAAAAATAAAACCAGGAATGATATTTGTTGCATTAGAAGGAGCTAAGTATAGAGGCAATGATTATATTTTAGAGGCTATAAATTCAGGTGCTGTTGTAATTATCTATGAAGATTTTATTAATAAAAAGTTACTGGATTTAAAAGTTAACTTTATAAAGGTAGATAACTCTCGTTACACTTTAGCTAAACTTGCTTCTCGTTTTTACAAAGTTCAGCCTGAAAATATTATATCAATTACAGGTACAAATGGTAAAACATCTACAGCTTATTTTATCTATCAGCTACTTAAAGGTATTGGTGTTTCTTCGGCTACCATTGGAACGTTAGGCATTTGTAGTAACTTTCAAAATAAGGTGGGAACTCTAACAACTCCAGATCCCATTGATTTACATTTAGAATTAGCAAATTTGGCTAAAGACGGTATAGAGATAGTTGCTTTAGAAGCATCCAGCCATGGATTAGCCCAATATCGTTTAGATGGGGTAAAAATTAATATTGCTGTTCTTACCAATATAAGTAGGGATCACTTAGATTATCATAAAACGGTAAGTTCATATGTAAATGCAAAGAAAAGGTTATTTTTAGAATTACTATCTAAAAAAGGTATAGCAATACTAAATAGGGATATTAAAGAATATGCTGATTTTGAAAGAATATGTAAAAAAAGAAATATAAAAATAAATTCTTATGGCAAACATCCGGATGCTTTATGGAAAATTTTAAATATTAATAAAAATGATTCTGGACAAACTATAAATATAAGTGTTTATGAAAAATCATATGCAATCAAATTTACGGCTTTAGGTGGTTTTCAGGCAATGAATCTTTTAGCAGCTATGGCTTCAATTGCTACAATCGGGTTTCCAATAAAAAAAATTATAGATGCAGCACAAAACATTGATTCTCCACCAGGTCGGTTAGAAGAAGTAGAAAAACTTTATAATGGATCTTCTATATATGTAGATTACGCTCATACTCCAGATGCATTAATAGCAATACTAAAAACGTTAAGATTAAACTTTAAAGGTAGAATTATTTTATTGTTTGGATGTGGCGGAGATAGAGACCCTGGGAAAAGAACATTAATGGGTAAAATAGCAAATAAATATTCTGACAAAGTAGTGGTAACTGATGATAATCCTAGAACAGAAAATGCCTCGGCTATTAGAAAAACAATTTTAAGTGAATGTGAAAATGCAATTGAAGTGTCAGATAGAAGAAAGGCAATTTTTTTTGCAGTCTCCCTGCTAGCATCAGGCGATAAATTGATAGTGGCTGGAAAAGGTCATGAAACAGGACAAATAATAGGTGATAAAGTTTATCCATTTTCTGATTCTGAGATAATAAAAGAAGCGTGTTCTAAAATAAATGAATCTGAGGATCATGCAATATGAACACTATTTGGAAAGCAGATGAAGTAGATCATATTTTAGGTTCTAAATCATTAAAAAAATGGGTTGCTACAGGTATTGAGTTGGATAGTAGAAAAGTTTCGGAAGGTGATTTATTTTTAGCTATGCCTGGAACTAAATACGATGGTCATTTGTTTATTTCTGAAGCATTTTCTAAAGGAGCAGTAGCAGCAATTGTTTCCAATATTAAGAAGGATGATCAAATATTTGATAATTTAATTAAGGTAGATAAAGTCCCTAGTGCGTTAAAATATTTAGCAGTAGAGGCAAGAAAAAGAACCCAAGCAACAGTAATCGCAGTTACTGGAAGCGTCGTGAAGACACGAACAAACGATATCTTACAACTTCCCCTCTGATCGTTAGG
>CAYMQD010000273.1:0-3312 GCA_964392475.1 uncultured Alphaproteobacteria bacterium | reverse complement strand
TATTAGAAATAGAATGGATAGATGACTATCAGCAATCTACCTTTAAGAGAGCAGAATTAAAAGTGATCAACGAAGATGGTGAGTTAGTCTTACCTTTGCAGGTCTAGGAGTGTATAGCTTATTTTTAAACATCAAAAGTTTATAGTATTTTTTTTATTCAATATATTTTTATATGGTTTTGCGCTAGCTGATAATACAAAGCCTTTTTTGTTGGAAGATTTATTATCTGGGTATTATTTTGCTAGGAAGGAAACCCAGAGTATACAAGATGATGATTTTAGTAATCCAGGGATGTTGTGGGTAGAAAAAGGCTCCTACCTTTGGTTAGAAAAACCTCAGAAAACTTCAAAATCATGTAGTGATTGCCACGGAAATGCCGAAAGTTCCATGATTTCTATAGCTCCTTCTTATCCACTTATAGATTCATCTACAGGGAAGCTTATAAATATCGAACAAAGAATTATTTTATGTCAAATTAGACACCAGAAAATTAAACCTTTTGACCCTGAATCTGACAAGCTACTTTCTCTTTCTGCTTATATAACAAAACAATCTGAAGGTTTTCCACTCGCCGTAAAAATTACAGGGCAAGCAAAGCCATGGTTTGAAAGAGGTAAGAAGCTTTATTATGAAAAGGTTGGACAAATGGATTTAGCTTGCAATCAATGTCACAATGATAGGGTTGGGTTGTATTTAAGGGCAGAATATATAAGTCAGGGCCATCTTAATGGATTTCCCGCTTATTTATTAAGATGGGGCTCTTTGTCATCAGTTCACAAAAGATTTCAGTTTTGTAATCAGCAAGCACGGGCAGATCCCTTGGAAATCTTTTCTGATGATTATAATGCTTTACAACTGTATGTTTCTTGGAGAGGGATTGGGTTGCCGATGGAATCTCCTGCAGTAAGAAGATAGCTTTATAAATATGTATTTTTATTGTTGATTATATGTTACAATGACGACCTGATGTTTTGAGAATTTAATATTTTGGCTGGGGGTTAAGTATGCGGATAAGCAACATCCTTCAGGATAAAGGGCCGGAAGTTTTTGTTGTTAAGGATGAAGCGTCTATTTTAGAGGCTTCGGAATTACTTGAGAATAAAAAAATTGGGGCAATTCCAGTAATGAATAATAAAAAAGTTATTGGAGTGCTTTCAGAGAGAGATATTGCCCGAGGACTGGCAGTTTTTAAGAATAAGATTTCTACTCTTAAAGTGGATGACCTTATGAGTAAAGGTGAGTTATTTACCTGTGGACCAGAAGATACAGTAGATTTCTGTTTGTCTATTATGTCAGAAAAAAGAGTAAGACATTTGCCGGTGCTAGAACGAGGCAATCTTGTAGGAATAGTTAGCATAGGAGATTTAGTAAAAATTAAAATGGCTCAAGTTGAAGAAGAAGCTAAAAGGTTAAGAGAGTATATTTATAGTTAGACTAAATATTTCTTGAAAATATATGCATTTACTAATATTAGTGCGCTATACGAAATAATAAATATAAAAGGTGTCGTTAGTTGCATAAGATTGCTCGCTCTGTAACCGAATTGATAGGTAATACACCAATACTTGAAACTTCTAGGTTAGATACAGGAAAATGTAGGCTATTTTTAAAGCTAGAATCATGGAATCCTGGCGGTTCTATAAAGGATAGGCCTGCAGCTGAGATGATTGAAGATGCGGAAAAGAAAGGTCTGTTATCAAAAGGAGATACTATAGTAGAGGCTACAGCTGGGAATACTGGAATAGGTTTAGCATTAATTGCAGCGCAAAAAGACTACAAGTCAATTATTATTGTTCCTGATAAGATGGCTAAAGAAAAAGTGATACATCTACTTGCATTAGGTTCAGAGGTAATTGTTACGAGATCTGATGTAGGGAGAGGACATCCAGAATATTATGTAGATTTAGCAGAAAAAATAGCTAAAGATAGAAACGCCTTTTATATAAGCCAATTTACTAATAAGGCTAATCTTAAGTCACATCTTAATAATACAGGTCCAGAAATAATTGATCAGTTAGATGGTAAAATTGATGCTTTTGTAGCTGGAGTAGGTACAGCTGGAACAATAATGGGGGTAGGAACTGCACTTCGTTCAATCGATAAAAATATAGAATTAATATTAGCCGATCCTGTAGGTTCTATATTGGCTCCTTTACATCAGACAGGGAACATGCCTGCTAATGTGGGTTCATGGATAGCTGAAGGCATAGGGGAAGATCATGTTCCTCCTCTGATAGATATGGATATGATTACCAAATGTATATCTGTTACTGATATAGAAGCTATTGAAGCTTGTAGAAAACTTTTAACCTGTGAAGGAATTCTCTCAGGTTCATCTTCAGGTACTTTATTGGCTGCGTCACTAAAATATTGTAAAAGTCAAAGAGTCCCTAAAAATGTAGTTACATTGGTATGTGATACTGGTGATAAATACCTTTCCAAGGTTTTTAATGATATATGGGTGTCTAGAGCGGGGCTTTCTATAGATAAAAAAAATGGGGTTGTGTCAGATTTACTTGCTATTAAACAAATACGTAATTTGGTTCCTGCAATTGGAATTAATTACACCTTGACGATGGCCTTTAAAATAATGAACGAGTATGGTGTGCGTTACTTGCCTGTATTAGATAATAACCAATCAGCTATAGGAATTCTTACGGAAAAAAGTCTGCTTAATGCTCTAAGCATTAGTTCCTTAGACTCTACAGTGGCAGACCATGATGTCCAAAACGTTTCTATAGAAATTAATGATACTATTGAGCACCTAGAGGGTATATTGAAAAATAATATTGCAGTAATGGTTATAAAGAATGGTATCTATAAAGGGATTTTAGACAGGATGGATATGTTAGGGTATCTCTGCAAATTGAAAGGAAAATCTAATTGAAGTATTCTAATCATAACGCACCTAAAAAGGGTTTTGAAACACGATCTATTCATGCTGGTCAAGAAATTGACCCTACTACTGGGTCAGTTATTACACCTATTTATGTTACTTCAACATTTGCTCAAGAAAGTCCTGGAAAACACAAGGGATATGAGTATTCAAGAACTAAGAATCCAACTAGGTCAGCTTATGAATCTTGTATAGCAGATTTAGAAGGAGCTAGATTTGGATTTGCGTTCGCATCAGGTATGGCAGCAGCAGATGCAATATTGTCTTTATTAGAGTCTGGTGATGAAGTTGTAGCTATGGATGATTTATATGGAGGTACTAGGAGACTTTTTCAAAATTTGAGACGAAAAACTTCTAATTTAAATTTTAGATTTGAAGATCTTTCAGCTAATAGTTCGTTTGAAAAAATAGTAAGC
>CAYMQD010000272.1:0-8267 GCA_964392475.1 uncultured Alphaproteobacteria bacterium | reverse complement strand
AGAACGTGATGAGTTAGAAAAAATTATAATTCAATACTCTATATCTAATAATAATCCAATCTTAGGAGTTTGTTGAGGGTAACATATACTAAAATTTTATATAGGAGGTACAATAGTAAAGTTAGAGGGTCATATTTCTGCGAGACACGATGTGTTTATTGAAAAACAAACGCTTAATGTAAATAGCTACCATGGATATGGAATAAAAAGGAAGGGTCTTGCAGAATGTTTAGATGTTACTGCAGTAGATAAGAGTGGTTTTGTTGAAGGGGCTAGGCATAGAAAATATTCTATGGAAGGAATCATGTGGCACCCTGAAAGAGAAAGTCCATATAAAAAATTTGACATTAAATTAATAAAAAATATTTTTAAAAAATCAAACTAATGAATATTATTATATTAGCTGCAGGACAAGGATCACGTTTAAAGCCATATACTAATAATATTCCAAAATGTTTGGTGGAGGTTGCAGGGAAAAGTTTTTTAGCTAGGCAAATAGAAATATTTGAGGGTTTAGGCTTTGATTATCCAGTAATTGTGGCGGGTTATAAGGCGGAGTTAATTGAAAAAAATTATAGAAAAGTTTTGATCAATCAAAAATATTTAAGTACTAATATGCTTTATAGCTTGTTTCAAGCATATCAGACAATCCTTTCGGGTGATGACACTATAGTTTGCTATGGGGATATTATATTTAATGCTAATTTAATCAAATTATTAATTGCTGAAGATAGTGATCTTGCGCTTGTAAGTGATAAAAACTTTTTACATTACTGGTCGTTACGCTTTGAAAAACCGCTGGATGATTTGGAAACATTTTCTTTTTATGAAAATAGATTACTAAAAGATATTGGTGGCAGGCCAAATTCTATATCAGAAATAAGTGGACAGTATATAGGCATGTTTAAAATTTCTTCTAATTTTGCTAAAGAGTTTATTAAGCATGGCGAATATATGCAAACGACAAAATCCAAAATTAGAGAAAAAAAATTTGAACAAATGCATATGACAGATTTTTTTTATTATTTAATTAAACAGTCATGTAAAATAAATGTTCTTGAGACAGATAATGGTTGGTTGGAATTAGACACGGTTTCAGATTTAGAGTTATATGAAAGTATGCATTCAAAAGGTCAAATATTTAAATCTTTAAAAATTAAACTGTGATGCTTTTTAGATATCTATTGGATTTTGAATTAATAAAAAATAGTGTTGCGTGTCTTAATCTTAATAAGGGAGATGTAGAATCTCTTATAGCTCATTGTTTAGAATATCAGCCCAGGGAATTTAAAGAGGAAGAAATTAAAATCATATTAGTTTTGGCCCGAAAAATAGATCTTACTAAGACTGTTTTTAATAAATATGATAAAAATTGGAAAAAATTAAATGATAGTAGAAATATAAGAGAGGAAGCCTTTTCAGCTTTACTGGCTCTATTATTAATATATGTTTCTTACAAGAAGCAAAATGCAAGTATTGAAATAGATTTAAAAATATTAAATAGTATTTTTAATGGTTTAAATTTAATAAAACACAAAAGAAATAAACTATCTAGATATGTTGAAGATAGGGCTAATACTATTCTTGATGAAATACTAGGTAATGAAATCACTTAATCTAATTGTATTATTAAATGATAGTCCAATGGCTAGGGCCTACTTGGCAGCTTTGTATAGTTTAGAATTGCGCCCTGTGAAAATAATACAATTAACTAATTCAAAAAACCCAAGGAACCATAAAAGGATTATGAAATACTTACCCTCTAGTAACTTTAGGTTATATTTATTGGAGAAAATACAACATAATTTAAATTTTTATTGGCCTAAAAAATTACTTAAAAACGAAGTCGAATTTGTTAATAGTGTAGTGGAGTGGGTAATTGATACAACTAAAATGAATCGTGAAAATGTTTTAGAGGTGTTAGGGGGTTCAAATTTAGAAAAGTTTTGCGATCAAATAATCAAGCTAGAAATTGATAACTTTAATGATAAGCATTTATTATCCTTACTTTCTAAAAATATAGAGTATCCGTTTTTATTTACTGGTGGCGGTATAATCCCATCTAGCGTTTTTGAAATTAAAGATTTAAAAATAATACATATTCATCCTGGCCTATTACCTTATACGAGAGGAGCAGATGGATTTTTTTGGTCAATTTTAACAAGAAATAAAATTGGTTTAAGCTGCTTTTATATGAATGCTGGACTAGACACAGGCAACATAATAAAAACCATTGAAATGCCAATGCCTAAATTCTTAATAAAAAATGCAAGTAAACTCGATGAGAGGACCATTTATAGAGTTATATATAGTTTTTGCGATCCAATTTTAAGGGCTTATTTTCTTAAGTTAATTGTTGCATCTAATGAAAATATAGGTCTTTGGAAAAGTAAAAGACAAGATTTATCAAAAGGATTAACTTTTCACTTTATGTCTAAGCATTTAAAAAGAAAAGTTTATGAATTGATTTTGTAACATAAGAGAAAATATTTATATAGAATGTATTTTTTTAAAACTATATTTGACTATTGCAAATATACGAATTTAGATAAAAATTATAGAGAATTAGTTGTATATTCTGAAGGAAAAGAATATTTTCCTCATCTTTTTCCACTAGTTGCAGAATTAATAAAAAAGAAAATAAACGTATGTTACCTAACTTCAGATCCTGAAGAAAAGATTCCAGATATACCCTATTTAAGAAGTTTTTATATAGGAAAAGGTATAATCCGAACTCTTTTTTTTCAAAATTTACAGGCAAAGATCTGCTTAATGACAATGCCTGATCTAGATTCATTTCATCTCAAAAAAAGTAAAAGAGTAAATAACTATGTATATATTTTCCACTCTTGTGTTAGCACACATATGATTTATAGAAATGATGCATTTTCAGCGTATGATATTATATTTTGTGTGGGTCCTCATCATAAAAAAGAGATTAGAAAGTTTGAGAAAATTAAGGGGTTGCAAAAGAAAAAGCTTATTTCCTACGGCTATAATAGATTGGATTCAATTCTAGCTAAATCTAAAAGCCATAAGTTTTATAATAAAAAATATAAAAAAATTCTTATAGCACCGAGCTGGGGAAAGAAAAACTTAATAAATTTATGCGGATTAACCTTAACGAATGAGTTGCTTAAAGAAAATTATGAAATCGTTTTGAGGCCGCATCCCAGGTCATTAATAGAAGATAAAGAAACAATTAAGGAAATGAAGAAATTATTTCTATCTAATTCTATTTTTTATTTGGATGAAGAAGTAATAGGAGAGTCAGGATTAGATTATTCTGATGTTTTAATAACAGACTGGTCCGGGGTTGCTATAGAGTTTGCTTTTGGCAAAGAACGACCAGTAGTATTTGTAAATTCTCCTAAGAAGATTAACAATCCTTTATATCTTAAACTAGAGTTAGAACCTATAGAAGTGTTTATCAGGAATGAAATAGGGCTAATATGTAATCTTGATGAGTTGAATAAAATTGGTCAGAAAATTAAATTTTTAGAAAGCAATCAAAAATCAATTTTAAAAAATATACGTAAAGCAAAATCTAGTTGGATATATAACTTAGGAAAAAGTAGTAAAGTTGGGGCTATTGAATTAATTAAACATCTTAATATAAAGGACTAAAAATATATTGCTAAAGAAAATCAATTTAAAAAAAGTATGTTATAAAATTTATAATTATTCTATAAAAATGATTGTGTAAGGGTGTGCTAATGAATAATAAATTTTCGTTTATTTTGACTATATTTGTATTGTATTTGTATAAAAATGAGGCGCTAGCCTATTTGGATCCGGGAACGGGCAGTATGATTCTTCAGGTTATCATTGCTGCTTTTGTAGCAGTTGGTATTTATATAAAATTATTTTGGCATAAATTGAAAAATATATTTATTAAAAAAAACAAAAATAATACAGTGAAAAAAAAGAAATAAAAAAATGAAATTCTTTTTATAATGCAAATTTTTCTAAAAAATATTTTTATTTCTTGCCCTATTATATTAGTAGTTGGGTTTTGGCCTTTTATAAATTTTCTAATTCAAAACAAAGGAGAACCATATGATCTTAATTCTTTGTGTATATATGCTTTATCATATACTTCTTCTTTATTAGCTATTTTTTTAACTATAATTATTTTGTTCAAGAATTTTAAAGAACCTATATTTTGGGCATGCATTATAGCGGTTTGCTCGATATTATTTACAACATATAAACCTTATTCTGATCTATTGATGTCTTTAGGGGTTGGAAGACCAAAATATATATTAATTTGTTGGATAATTTTATTTACTACAGTTCTCTATCTTTCATTTTTGGTATTCAAAAATCTAAACTATAGAAAATTTTTTCTGATAATAGTATATGCGCTTGGTATAGTAAGTACATCTCACTTATTGATTAGTTTTTATACAACTACAATAGCTTTTATTTTAAAAGGTAACAATAATGACTCTTTTGCTAATAATAATTTTATAAAAGATAAACGTGATTCATTACCTAATATTTACCACTTTATTTTAGATGAATATGGAAGAGATGATTACTTAAAGAAAATTTTGGGATTTGATAATACCGGTTTCTTAGATGATATGCAGAAATATGGGTTTTACGTAGCTAATGAAGCTTCTTCTAATTATATAATGACAAGTCTCTCAATTCTTTCACTACTTTCAATGAAACATCCTTATTCTTTAGGGCAAGGAGGAACTAAATCTCCTAAAGTGTCAGTTAACTATTATGAAGCTAAACATGGAAAAGGAGAGGCAATCAAAAAACTTAAAAGTTTGGGTTATAAGTATATTTATGCTTTTGCAAATGGCAAGGTAGGAAGGCACTGTCCTGATGGAATAAATTTGTGTATAGGAGGTGAAGGAGGCGTGTCAGAGTTGCAAGTTGCCCTATTGAGGATGACGCCTATGTTATTTCCTCTTCAGGCATTAACCAGAGATTTAATGAACTATACAGTTTTGACGCCAGAACATGTTGTAAATAAATTACCTTCTAAAAACAATGGGCCATTTTTTTTATTTGCTCATTTATTAATGCCTCATGCTCCTTGGGTATGGAATGAGGACTGTTCATACAAAGATGATGCTCCTAAGAATTGGGCCTTGATTGCTAATTTAAGATGGAGTGTATCTCTACCTAAAGATATTGCGATGAAATATTATATAGATAATCTTAAATGTACTAATATAAGAATAAAAAAGGCAGTAGAAGAAATTGTTAAAAATGACTCTGAAGCTATTATAATTATTCAAGGTGACCATGGAACATGGTTTACTAACTTATCTGAAGATAAAGAAAGTAAACCAATCAAAAAATGGTCTGAAGAAGAATTCAAAGAACGCTTTTCTATCTTAAATATGTTTCGTCTGCCCAACCAATGTAGAAAGTATCTTTATCCCTCTATAACTCTAGTAAATACTTTTCCAGTAGTTATTTCTTGTATTACAGGTAAAAATCCTATACTTGAAAAAGACTTGCTTATAGGAAAAACTTACCAAGGTATCGATAAAGATAATATATATGTATTTTCAGATAAAACACACCAGCAACCAAATTATGAATAATAACTAATTTTATAAAACGTTAAGGAAAAAAAATTAATTCTTTTAAAAATATTTCTTTGGATGATAAATCTATTTTAGTTACAGGAGGCACAGGATCTTTTGGTCAGCATTTTGTGAAAACAGTTCTATCTTCTTACAATCCTAAAAGACTAATTGTATTTAGCAGGGACGAACAAAAACAATTTCAAATGTCACAAAAATTTTCCACTGAGAAATATAATTGTATTAGATATTTTATTGGGGATATAAGAGATAGTAAACGTGTGAATAGAGCATGTACTGGGGTGGATTTAGTTATACATGCGGCAGCTATGAAACATATAAGTGCGGCTGAATACAACCCCACAGAATGTATAGCTACTAATATTTACGGTGCTGAAAATTTGATAGATGCAGCTTTAGCATCCGATGTTGAAAGAGTTGTAGCATTGAGTACGGATAAAGCCGCTAATCCAATTAACTTATATGGAGCGACTAAACTTGCCTCTGACAAGCTTTTTATTGCTGCAAATAATATTGCTGGAAAACGTAGAACCAGATTTTCTGTAGTAAGATACGGTAATGTTGCAGGTTCAAGAGGAAGTGTAATTCCGCATTTTAAGAATCTTATTGAATCAGGTTGTCAACAACTTCCTATAACAGATAAAAATATGACTAGGTTTGTAATCACTTTAGATGAAGGGGTAAGTTTTGTTATAAAGGCCCTCAAAGATAGTTATGGGGGGGAAATTATAGTTCCTAAGTTACCCAGTATTAAAATTACTGATCTTATTGATATCATGTTACAAAAAGATGCATATGAAATTGTTGGGATTAGGCCAGGAGAGAAAATCCACGAGGTTATGATACCCTTTGAAGAATCTAGAAATGCGGTAGATATGGGTGATCATTATATAATTCAGCCAACACATCATTGGTGGAATATAAAAAAATTTGAAGAGCATACAAAAGGAAATGGTAAAATAATCATAGAACCTTTTGAATACAATAGTGAAAAAAATGAATGGTGGTTAAGCAAATCTGAATTGTTGTCTTTAGTAGATTCATGTATGAGTAATAAATAGGTTTATATATTTGATTGTTAATAGATAAATAAAAAATTTAATGAATATAAATAAAAAAATTTTACCCTATGGAAGACAATATATTGATGAAGAAGATATAAAGTCTGTAGAACAGGTTTTAAGAAGTGATTACCTTACTACTGGCCCAATGGTAGATAAGTTCGAAGACGACATAAAAAAATATCTAGGTGTAAAACATGCGATAGTTTGTTCCAACGGAACGGCCGCACTATTGCTTGCATCTATGGCGCTTGGGTTAGATAAAAACGACTCTGTTATTATCCCTTCTATAACTTTCCTAGCAACAGCAAATGCGCCAAATTTTTTAGGTGCAGAAATAGTTATTGCTGATGTAGATCCTTACACTGGTCTTATGACATTTGAACATGTTAAAGCTGCTATTAAAAGAGCAAAGAATAAAGTTAAGGCCATATTTCCAGTCTATTATGCCGGGCAATGTCAAGAAGTAACAAAACTATATGATTATGCTAAGAGTAATAATATTTTTGTGATTGAAGATGCCTGCCATGCGTTAGGTACTGAGTATTTCAGTAACAAATGGCAAAAAGTAGGGTCTTGTAAAAATTCTGACATGTGTATTTTTTCTTTACATCCTGTAAAAACTATAGCAGCAGGAGAGGCGGGAGTAGTGGTAACAAATAACAAGACCTTGGCCCAACAATCAATAATATTCAGGAATCATGGGATTAATAAAGAACAAGCTACTTTTAAAAACACCTCACTTGCTTTTCAATCAAAAGATATTCCAAATCCTTGGTATTATGAGATGAAAACACCGAGTCTAAATTTTAGAGCTAGTGATATACATTGTGCTTTAGGTGTTAGTCAGTTAAAGAAAATTAATAGATTTATAGAAAAAAGAAGAAGGTTGGTAGATATATATAAATCTTTTATAAAGAAACACGAGCCTGATATAAGGTTTTTAAAAAATGTAAATAATTGTAATTCCTGTTGGCATCTATTTGTTGTTCTTATAGATTTTCCAAATCTTGGGATAGAGCGGGGAACCGTTATAAAGAATCTTTTAGATCAAGGTATACACTCTCAAGTTCACTATATACCTTTACATTTTCAACCATATTATAAAAGAGTAAATCCAGAGTTAAGGTTATTAGGTGCGGAGAAATTTTATAGCTCAACTTTGTCTCTACCACTTTTTTTTGGGATGGAAGATGACGATGTAGCTAGGGTTTGTGATAACCTCTTTAGAATTCTAGGTATAATTAGCTAGCCTATACTTTTAAGGCTATATATTTTGATGTTAGTTGAAAAAAAGTAAGAATTTATAAACACTTTAATTTATTCTAAAAAAGATTTAAATAATTTTAAAAAATAAAATGTCAAATATAGCCTTTAGAGTTTCTAATTCTGATGTTTCTGGAAGAGGTCATTTGTCAAGGTGTCTTGCAATAAGAAAATATTTAACAGGAAGTATAATTTGGTTTGTAGACCAGTCGATTATTGATAATGAAATAGCGTTTAATAAAAAAGATAAATTTATAATAGAAGATTTTCCGCAGTCCATTAATACTTTAAAAAAATTTATACTAACTAAAAGAATAAAATTGGTTATTGTAGATAGTTATCTTATAGATATACAAAAACTTGA
>CAYMQD010000271.1:0-5570 GCA_964392475.1 uncultured Alphaproteobacteria bacterium | reverse complement strand
CCCGTAAAAAAATATGACAACATCTTTGAGCTAGGCAACTCACCCCCCCCCAGCAATTTACTTATTTTAATCCGATTATGTAGAAAGCTTTCTTAGTTATTTGTCTGCTGAGATGAAGGTGATTTAATTTATTATAAATCTTACTTACAATGACTATTTATTATGTAAAAGTGTTTCCAACGGACGTATACTTTTGAGGCTATTATTAGATAACAACTCCACGAGGCTAGATGAAAAGCAAGATCCTAAACCTAAGCAATTTATAAACTATGTATGAAAGTTAATAAATTTATTCTTATAAATTTATTAATGGGATATTAATAATTGTTGCTTTACAATAGCGAAATTCGGCAGGAATTTCTTTGAAAGTATAGGGTGAAACGGTTAAGTCGATGTTAAACTTAAGTTCTGAAGATTTCGAAATTTGTATTTGTTGGATAAGCATCTAGGCTGAGAACTTCAGGCTAAATTTTTAAACCCTTCGCACCTGTCGATGCCAAAATATAGGGGTCAGAAATAAAAAAAGAAATACATTTAAACTGACAAGTATTTTTATAAAAAGAAATCTGTTCTGCGATAAACAAACTTAAAAAAAGATTGAAACAAAAAAGTTATTTCAAGAGACTAAATTTCACCCGCGAATACTTTTATTAAGATGCTCTCCAAAATTTCTTTTAAAGATCATTATTTGAATTACTTCTTTCTCTTCCAGTTTTCGACTCTTGGAATATATGTCCGTTATTTTTTTCTAGACGCTCCAATTACTCCATATGCACTTCAATTAAAAATCTTACCCAATTTAAATCGGAGTCCTTGGGAAATAATTTTATCTGAGTTTCACTCTGAGCTAGCTCATTGGCGAATGATTTTTTCTAACTATCTATATGAACCTTTTGGATTGTCTGGAACAACTTATCGTGCTTTTCCCTTTATAGTTTCTATTTGTACGATTTTCTTCATTTACAAATTTACAAAAAAAAGAATCGGAAAGGAAGAAGCGGGGATTGGAGTTTTGCTCTTTTCCACTTGTTACTACAGCTATTGGTCAATCATATGGCCTCATTTTCCTGGTTTTTATTTTCTAGCTTCTTTAATGACTATATATTATTTGCTTAATGCGATCGAAAAAAGGGATTGCTTTAAATCGTGGATAGCATTTTCGGTCATCACGTTTTTAAATCTAACAAATGTAATTTTGCCATTTTTATTTTTACCTTCAATTTTTTTAATTGGTATCTGGTATACGAAAAAAATATATCAACAAAATAATGGAAAACAATTTACCATTCTTATTTATCAAAAGTTTTTATTATTTTTAATGATTCCTTTCTTGTTGGCCTTTTATTTCTATCAATTAAAAGGTGTTGACTTATTTGGGAACGCTCTAGATATTTTTTTGAATGAAAAGTTTGTGGTTACTATTTTCTCAAGGGTGGACGGTAAGGATTATCTTGTTAATATTAAAATACCTTTAGTTTGAACAAAAATATTATTAAGCTCAATATTTTTAGAATTGAATTTTTATACGGGGGACCTTGGAACTCAAGGGAATATTTGGTCTCATGGATGGTTTTTTCTGCTATTTCTAATAGGGAAATATAAATTATTTAAAAACCAATTTAACTTATTTGTTATCTTTTCCATTATTTTTTATCCGGGTATACCAATTCTATCTATAGTTTTTGGAATGGATGAAGAGCGATTTTTAGGTTTTATTTTGCCATTTTATCTAATTACAGTCGCTACAGGTTTCTGGTTTTTATTTTGTAAAATTAATAGCTTTATTTCCTCGGTGGTTTTACGCAAAACTATAAATTACATAGCTGGTTTTTTTATTTTTGCTTGGCTGATCCCCCTTAAACCCATTTGGAGTCAGGAGCATTTGGATGATGTTTTTGGTATCAGGGGAATAAGATATATTAGGGATTATTTGAAAAAAAATATAGGTCCTGATGACATCATTTTAAATGTAACAAGAGTAACTCAACTTAGGAGTAATATAGACGACGCTTTAAGTATGTCTTCTTATGAATTTTATTTAGAAGAGTTCTTTAAAAATCACCGATTAGAATTACTTCCAAGTAAAAAAGGTCGCTTTAGGGTCTGGCTTATTTTGCAACGCCCAAAAGACATTCAAAGTAACCTCGTTCCCTTTTATTTACCTCCAGGGATCAATTTAAATTTGGCTGCTTCAGTAAAAGGTGGTTACCTTTATTCTGGAGAATTAAATTTAAATTCAGAATCTGAACGGTTTTCCTTTTTCAATGATCCCTTTTGGGCATTCATATTTGCCAGATACTATCAAGAAAAACATAATTATCAGCTGGCTGAAAAATATTATCGTAAGGTCTTGAGTTTTGGCTTAAATCTTGAGAGGTCATTCTATAATCTAGGGTTAATGCATTCGACATTGAATTATCCACTAGCGCTAGAATTTTTTAAAAAAGCCGTTCAAGTAATTGAAACGCCAACTCAAATACCCAAAAATACTAAAATACTTCTCTCTCTCCCAAAAATTAGAAATAATAGCGGAATGTCCGCAAAGTTAAATAAAATTAGAAGCGTGAAGCCCATTAAAAGCTTCTGGTTGCAGAAAAATAATATTCGTAGAAAAGTTTGGATAAAAGATAAATATATTTATTACAATGGCAGGCTATTCTCAGAGTTTTATATCACTTCAGGGTTTCTCTCTTATCTTATTTTTGCTCAAACAGGAAACGATACTTTTTATCGGCTTGCAAAAAGCTTTTTTGATCGTGGCTTAAAGCTGTTTCCTTTGCACTCTCAAATAGGACTAATTAATCAATTGTTAAACAAAAAACCAAAAGATATTTCCATCCAAAAAATTGGAAAAATTTATGTGGCCGATCTTAATGGTATATATGAGGAATTTCCTCCCAAATCATCTGTTGGCAGATAATTGGTTTTATTAGTTCTAAAGAACGTCTTTCATATAAATCAGAAAACAAGGCTCCTGAAGCGATAGATCTTTTATTGAAAATTTTGTGAGGTTTTTCAAGGCTAATTGTAATAAAGGTTTAATGCATTGACTGTGCGCCTTTAAGGTGGTTTTAGTTGAAATTAATTTGGTTAGGCGATTCTTATTAGGATTCCTTTGGCAAAAAATTTTGAAATATATATTAAACAAACCTTTTTAAATAAGTTTATTTTTCTTGGTTTTAGGCGTTTACCTTTTTCTGAATTTTTTATTTTTTCATGATGGTGTTCTGACTGTACGTCCTTCCTATAGGCGTTTTCGATTATGTCTCCGCTTTATCGATGATCTGTTTAGAAATAACCAGCTTTCATTTAAATTATACTAATAAGGGTTTACCTTTCTTTGCCAAATTATTAAGAATAGGAATAATTTGCTGTGGTAAAATTACCTGACTTAATTATTTTTCCCAAAATTTAACCGTAATAATACTGTCTGATTCCTTTGAATATATCTGCATAAAAATGAAAATTGTAAAATTTAGAGCCCTTCCAATTGTCTTTAACCTGTTGCTAGCTATAGTAGGAATTGTTTCGGCTCTTTTGCTGGTTGAGGGTTTGCTAAGATTTTTTTCGGACTGGGACCAAACAAGCGTCTATGAAATTTGGTATAAGAATCGAGCGGTAAATTCACTCGGGTACAGAGGCGATGATTATTCTTTTACCAAACCCGATGGAGTTTTTAGAATTATGATTCTGGGGGATTCATTGGCTTTTGGAACTCTTGTTCCAAACGTGGAGGACACTTTTCCCAAAAAACTTGAAAAATATTTAAACGAGGGATTCAGCGATAAAAAATTTGAGGTGCTCAATATTTCTCATGGAGGATGGAGGACAGGTGATGAAATCTATGCTTTGGTCAAAGATGGGATTCGTTTTAGCCCGGACTTAATATTCTTAGCATATTTTCATAATGATATCCCGGATTTTTATCGTTATTACGAAGAAAACTGTAAGAATCCAGTGGATCGAATGTGGACCACTTTTAAACAAGCAATTCAATTAGATTTGTTTTCCATTGTTAAAAAATCCAAAATCTATGCGTATTTTATTCCACGAATTGAGTTGTTTCTTGAGAATAAAGGGTTTAAAACTCCTTATACTAACTGTCTTGCCCAGCTTTATGAAACCCGCGGATGGGATATGCAAAAAATTTATTTCGATACTCTTGAAAGCTTTGCTGAAGTCAAAAACATTCACTTGGTCTTGGGGTTCCTGCCTTTCATTTATAAGTTAGGGGAGGAGTATCCGTTCCTAAAAGCCAATTCGAAATTGATGAAATATTGTCAGCAAAGAGGGTTAAGTTGCATCGACTTTTACGAAGAAGGTTTCCAAAAGGAAAATGAAATGGAATTGTCGGCCATTTATCCTGACTTTCATTTGAACGCCAGAGGCAATGACATATTGGCCCGAATAATTTACAAACATTTAAATAACCTTAAAAACCTTGGCTCACTATCAATGGTCCATCGCGGATTTTCCACAAAGGAGCTTTTACAAGGAGGATTGGTTAATGCCGCTTTGGATAGTAAATTCAAAAAATTGAAAAATGAAAATGTCGCTGTAATTCACCAAAGTAAAAGTAAGTTTGGCTCCGACGCCAATAAGCTAACTATTGATATAAAAAATGGAAAATATTCAATCCAAACATATTGGACGGGAAAAAACGGCAAAATAGAAAAATTTCGTTCCAGAATCGAGCTTGACAGGAAAGGACGATTATTGGAAAGCACTTTAACTATTGTTGGTGATAAAACCGAATTGATCAAAAAAAAGAAAAGGATGAAAAACGGTGAATTTTTTTTAACAATCGAAAATCCAAATGGAAAAATATTGGCTCGTATGAGAGAAGGGGCATGGTTATTTTGCGATCCTTTGTATTTTGAAAGAAAAATATATAAAGGAATCGTTAATCCGGAAAAAAAGTTACCCCTGAAAACTACATATTTGAATCTTAGTTGCCTTTATAGGTGGAAGCATTATTTTAATCAGTTCGTAGAGGATATTTTAGATAGAAGGCCCGAGGCTTGGTTTTTAAGACCGCTTGAAAAGGTCTATCGAGAACGACATAATAATGAGAGGTTAAAAAAACTTTACTCAAGATTCCCTGACTTGAAGTCCTTGTCTTCCCCTTTGACTGAGTTAGAGTTTACTCAATAACTTTTAGAAAAGGCGTCTGTCGGAGCCACTTAATTCGAGGTTCAATTGTTTTGGTGATGGTTTAAAGCAGCAGATGGAGCGGTTTTCCCATTCGAACCCCCGCAGGTTTCTTACCGTTTTAAATTTTTTCTTAATATTATAGGACCAAACATAATCTCCTTTAAAAATTGCTGAAATTAGCACTCCCACTTGCCTTTTGGATAAGTTCAATCCTTTTTGATCAAAAAGTTTATTTACTATTGTTCTATGAATTGTCGAATCAAAGCTATTTGATGGGAAATTAGACATAAATAAAAAGGTCAACTTTTCTTAGCTTTTAGTATTTGATTGAAATAACCTTAAGTGAGCCTGAGCTCTGTTTGCGGTGTAATAGAGAAAAACATCCATAAACACGATGTGACAGATAAAATGGTAAG
>CAYMQD010000270.1:0-6941 GCA_964392475.1 uncultured Alphaproteobacteria bacterium | reverse complement strand
ACCACCTTTTACTTTTACGAGCCTTACTGACTGCATCATTAAGTTCCGCTTGAAGGCAAATTCCAAGTAGTACGGGATCCCTTGGAGTGACATTAGAAATATTCCAATGCTCTCTATTTTTAATAGAAACTACAGTAGGTTTTGTAGTACCTATAAGACGACAAATCTGGGTATCTGTAAGTTCAGGATGAAATTTGATAACCCAGGCTATTGCATCAGGAAGATCTTGCCTTTTTGAAGTAGGTGTATATCTTGGCCCTTTTCTTCTCTCAGAACTTAAAGGAACTTCCATTTTTCTTATAGTAAGCTTTTCCGAAGAGTTTTGCTCACATCTCTTAATTTCATCTTGAGTTAATTCTCCTGAAGCAATGGGGTTTCTTCCTTGCATTCCTGTTGCAACCTCTCCATCAGCTATACCTTGAACTTCAAGAATATGTATTCCGCAAAACTCTGCTACTTGATCAAAGCTGAGTCCTGTATTTTCTATCAGCCAAACTGCTGTAGATTTAGGCATTAGGGGTCCTGTCATATATTATACTCCATTAAAAGATTTATTTATATTTTTAAAATAATTTTGCCCATATGAGAGCTACTTTCCATTAGGTTATGTGCTTCTTGAGCTTTTGCTAGCGGAAAAACCTTATGTATAGTTGGTTTATACTTTTTATTTTTGATTAGAGGCCATACATTTCTTTCCACCTCCTTTGCGAGCCGAGTCTTCTCTTCAATGCTTCTGGCCCGCAAAGTGGATCCTATTATTTTTATTCTGCGCTTAATAATATTTGTTATATCTATATTCGCTTTCGTTCCACCTTGAAAACCAATTAGTGAAATTCTACCATCATTTGCTATTATATTTAAATTTTTTTGTAAATACGAAGCTCCCATAATATCTAATATGACATCTACGCCTTTACCGTTCGTAATTTCTTCTATCGTTTTTTCAAAATCTTTTTTGTTATAGTTTATAGCATTAATAGCACCTAATTTAACGCAAAAATTACATTTTTCTTCACTTCCAGCTGTTGCTATAACTTTAGAACCAAGTAAAGATGCCAGTTGAATAGCTGTAGTTCCTATACCGCCACTGCCACCATGGATTAATATAGTTTCGTTTTTCAATAACTTGGCTTTTTCAAAAACATTTGACCATACAGTAAAAACGGTCTCAGGAATAGAAGCGGCCTCTATCATATTAATTTCCTTAGGTATATATAATGCATGTCCTTCTGGAACAGAACAATATTCGGAATATCCTCCTCCTGGACACAAGGCACAAACTTTATCACCAATATTAAACCTTTTGACATTCTTTCCTTTTTCTTTAACTACACCTGCTACCTCTAAGCCTGGTAGATCACTTGCGTCACTTGGTGGTGGATACTTTCCCTGTCTTTGGAGTATATCTGGTCTATTACAACCTGCCGCCGACACTTTTATTACTATTTCATTGTTATTTATACTTGGTTTATTTCTTATAGTTTTTTTTAAGTATCCATTTTTTCCAGGATTTATAATTTCTATACAGTGCATTTTTTCTGATACTTCCATAAAATTATCCCCATTTATATAAGAAGTAATTCTTTTATAGCATTTGCAAACTAGTTTTAATTATCCTATTTATGTTATTGATCAAGTTAAGGATAAAAGTTAACTCAGTTTCGTTTAGTAATGTATAAAGAAAACTATAAGAAGGCATAACATGGAAGACAATGATTTTGTTTCGAAAGATACGAAGAAAAAATTAGTTTTAATAAGACCGCTTGATGCTTTATCTATAGATGACTTAAAAAAATATAAAGAAAAATTGAATGAAGAAATTTTAATTATAGAAAATGAAATAAAAAATAAACAAGCTGCTATTTTAAATGCTGATAGTTTGTTTAAATCATAAAAACGACTTTAGTATTAATTTTTTTAGAGGTGTCAAGTGTCAGATTCAAAAAAAAGAAATATAAAAGACCAAAATGAAAATACTTTGGCAGTTCATGCAGGTCTAAAATTAGATGGAGAATTTAGATCAAGAGCTTTACCAATTTTTCAAACTACATCATATGTTTTTAATAACTGCGATGAAGCTCAAGCTTTATATAACCTAGAAAATCCAGGTCATATTTATTCTAGAATTTCTAACCCCACTGTTTCTGCATTAGAAGAACGATTGGCAGCTTTGGAGGGGGGTGTTGGGGCGGTATGCACTTCCAGCGGCCAAGCAGCACTACATTTAGCTATTATAACTTTATTAAGTTCTAATGATCATATTGTTGCATCTTCTTCTATATATGGTGGAAGTAGATATTTATTAGGGCTTACTCTGCCACGTTTTGGAATTAATACTACTTTTGTTCAACCAAATGATTTAGAAAATTTTTCTAACTCAATCACGCCAGAAACTAAGCTATTATTTGCAGAAACTATTGGAAATCCTGGTTTAGAAGTTTTAGACATAGAAAAAATTGCAAAAATAGCTCATCAACATAAGATTCCTTTATTAGTAGATAATACTTTTGCCACTCCTTATTTATGTAGACCCATGGATTTTGGGGCAGATATAGTTATGCATTCTCTAACAAAATTTATTGGAGGACATGGTATCGCTATCGGGGGTGTAGTAATAGATTCTGGAAGATTCGATTGGAAGAATTCAGGCTTATTTCCTACTCTTACGGAACCTTATGTTGGATATAATAATCTAAATTTTGTAGAAGAGTTTGGAACTAACGCCATGTTGAGTCGTGCCAGGGCAGAAGGGCTAAGAGATTTTGGGGCATGTATGAGTCCTCAAAATGCATTCTATTTGATGCTAGGTGTTGAAACCTTAGGTCCAAGAATGCAGATTCATGTTAAAAATGCTGAAAAAATAGCCTCCTATTTAAATTCAAAAGATGAAGTTAAATGGATTTCGTATCCAGGATTAGAAAGTGATAAATCATACAACTTAGCTAAAAAATATATGCTAAGAGGCGCTGGAGCCATTATAACATTTGGTTTAGGAGGCGATAGAAAAAGAGGGAGCAGTTTTATTGAAAATTTAAATTTATTTTCTCATTTAGCAAATGTAGGAGATGCAAAGTCTCTTGTTATACATCCAGCTAGCACAACCCATGCACAGCTAGACAATGAAGAATTACAAAGGGCGGGAATTTCAGAAGATATGATTCGCTTATCTGTTGGGATAGAAGACATTGAAGATTTGATTTCTGACTTGGATAAAGCTATATCAAAATCAGTAAAATAATTATATTTAAGGAAACTTTTATTTTGAAAACATTAGACTCATATACCAGTGATTTAAAAAACTTAAATAAAGATTCAAGAATAATAATTTTTATTCATGGGGCTGGTATGGATCATACAGTTTGGTCTTCGCAAAAAAGATATTTTGCCAGTAGAGGATTTGCAATTATTAATATAGATTTACCAGGCCATGGAGATAATACAGAAGATGAACTTCATACTATTGAGGAAATGTCAGATTATGTAACTAATATATTTAAAGATTTAGAGAAAAAAGAAGTTATAATAATAGGTCATAGTATGGGAGCTCTTATAGCTTTAGATATTGGATGTAGATATTCTAAAATAGTAGATAGATTAATTTTATTGGGTGTTTCGGAAGAAATGAATGTACATCCCAATCTTTTAAATGCCACTAAAAATGATTTATTTATAGCCGTAGAGATGATAGTAGGCTGGGGTCTGGCAGCAAACAGCAAGATAGGAGGAGCTCATTCTCCAGGAATGTGGGTTCCCAACTTTGTAAGAACTTTACTTAGTAAGGTAACAACTAATACATTGGGTTCAGATTTTGCTGCTTGTAATAACTATAAGAATGGCTCTAGTTCAGCTAAATCCATAAAGTGTCCAGTTTTAATTATTTCTGGGAAAAAAGATGTTATGACTCCTAATTACAAAGGAAAAGAATTGGCATCTTCAATAAAAGACTCAACTTTTACAAGTATTGCTGATTGTGGACATATGATGATGTTAGAATCTCCAATGGAGGTTAATAGAGCAATTAGCAATGAAATAGTTAACTAATTATGAAAGAAGATGTCCGTCCTATTAGATCAAATTATAAATATTTTCAAAAAGTAGATACGCGATTCGGAGATAATGATGTTTTTGGTCATGTAAATAATGTTATATATTATGCGATGTTTGATACAGTGATTAATAGGTTTCTAATAAATGAGTGTGGGTATGATCCTATTAGCAGTGAAATCATTGGTATATCTCCGGAAACTAGATGTTTATTTTTTAAATCTATAAAGTATCCAGAAATTGTCGATGCTGGACTTAAAATAAAAAAACTAGGTTCTTCAAGTGTGATTTACGATATCTCTCTCTTTAGAGGAGGCGAACGTATGGCTGTTGCTAAAGGTCATTTTGTACATGTCTTTGTTTCTAGATTAAATCAAGAACAATCAGTAAAAATCCCTAATTATATCACAGAGAAGTTTCAACAACATCTTTAGCTATCTATGTAAATTTATTTAGACTTTTAAATTTCCAAATCTCTTATTGAATCTAGCTACTTGGCCTACATCTTCTCTTACCTTAGTATTACCACCGGTCCATGCAGGATGTGTTTTAGGATCTACATCTAACTTAAGCAAATCTCCTTTAGAACCCCAAGTAGAACGAGTAGAAAACTTGGTTCCGTCAGTCATCTCTACATTTATTTCATGATAATTAGGATGGATATCTTTTTTCATGATCATCCAAATTATTTAAAAAATTAAATTTATTTGCTACTATTACAAAATCTTTTTAATTTTGACAAGTTTAAGTTTTGAATTATTTACAGGAAAATTAATATTTTTACTAATAAAATTAATCTAATCTCTAATAAATACCAAATAGATGTTGGTGACGGACATTTATTAAATGTTTTTGAGTGTGGAAACCCTGCAGGGGTTCCTGCAATATTTCTACATGGAGGACCAGGTAGTGGTTTCCATTCTTCTCAGTCCGAGCTGTTTGATAATACAAAGTTCAGAATTATATTTTTTGATCAACGAGGTGCCGGTCTTTCAAAGCCTAGTCGAGATTTGAGATTTAATACTACTCAGAAACTAATAAATGATATGGAAATAATTAGATCCCATTTTAAAATAGATACATGGTTAATAGTAGGGGGTTCGTGGGGTTCCACCTTAGCAATAGCATATAGTCAAATGTATCCACAAAATGTAAAAGGATTGGTTTTAAGGGCTGTATTTTTAGGAACCAATACAGAGGTAGAATGGGCATTTAAAGGAGCAGCAAAAAAATTTCATCCTGATTTATGGAATTCTTTTGTAAGCCTTTTAAATGAAAAAGAACGAAATAATCCTATAGAATCTTTTGGAAAGAGGTTGGAAGACAAGAATCCTGATATTCATATACCAGCAGCCGTTGCTTGGGCCGCTTATGAGGGGCAATTATCAAGAGTAAGTGCTAATGGAACGTCTGATTTACCTATTACGCTTAATCCAAATTCTTTATCAAATATTAATAATGGCCCAAATACCCCATACTTTGAATGGCACTATATAAAAAATAACTTTTTTTTGGAAAACGAACAGCTATTAAGTAATGTTCATACATTAATAGAAATACCTGCAATTATTATTCAAGGAAGATATGATTTACTATGTCCACCTATAACATCTTTTAGACTTGTTCAGCATTGGCCACAGGCAAAAATAAGGGTTATACCTGCTGCCTCTCATTTAATTACTGATCCAGGTATTAAGGATGCTGTTAAAATGGCAATTGTCGATTTATTAAAAAAAATTGAAAATCCTTATTGACTTAAACTCATACTGAGTAAAAATAGTCTATATAGTTGTTAAGATATGGATCAGGTATATATATAGTGTTATATTCAGTTAAAAGTTTCCTACTTTCCGTTATAGTTCTTTTGTTAGTTTTATTTAACTCCTTTAGTGGTTTAGCTTACGAACAGAGAAGCTATTATCTAAAAAAGGGCGAAAATTTAGCAATATTATTAAGAAAAGCAGCAGTTAAATCTCCTAATTCCTCTGATTTTATAGAGGCTTTAAGATATCGCATAGATTTAAAAAAACTATCAATAGGACAAGAATTTAAACTAGTTTTTGACGAAGAGAAAAATCTTATTTCTGTTATTGTTCCTTTAAAGAGGAATAAAAGCGTTTTAGCTATAAAATCTGATTCGGGGAAAATTAATGCTCATATTTTAAATAATAATGATCTTGAAATAAGAATCCGTACTTTTACTGAATTTGAAAAAATTCAAAATGCTAGTGAAGGAACTTTTGATTTTATTCTTGGTAAAGGTGATAATCTTACTAAGTTGTTAGTTAAATCAGGTGTTGATGCAGAAACAATATATAATATTTCTACTATAATATCAGAGGAAATAGACTTACATAAATTGAAACCAGGAGATAAATTATCCTTATCTTTTATTAGCTCAGAAAATGATATAAAGCTAGATTCATTAATTTTGTATCATAGTAAAAAAAATGTAAGTCTATCTAGAGATGCGTTTGGAATTTTTAGAAAATCAGACAATTTTTTATTAGGAGATCGAAGTGAAGATAAATCTGAGATAATAAATAATAATTTAGAAGAGCTAAATAATAAATTTTTAATAAACTTGATTAGATCGATGGGCTTTTCGTATAAGGAATCTGAACGTGCGGCTGCGGCACTCTCAACAGTTTCTGATCCAACTAAAATAAAAAAAGATACTGCTTTAATTGCCCCTCCAATAGGTGAGGGAAAAAATAGTTTTGCATTAAAAATATCTGATAATGAAGCTATCTTGGTGCATAGGGACGCTTACGGAGACTTTGTAGCTAAAAAGTCAGATATTAATAAGGCTGAAGAATTCGTTGCCAATAAAAACAGACTTTTGAAGCAAAGCTGAACTTTTAGAAATCAAGGCTACGAGAATTTTAATATAATTA
>CAYMQD010000269.1:0-3741 GCA_964392475.1 uncultured Alphaproteobacteria bacterium | reverse complement strand
AAAAAGATAAAAAACATGAAATAATTTCATATTAAGCATAAACTATTATACAATGGTGGAGGAATCCATGAGTGAAGCGGTTAACGAAGTACAAGAAAGCATTAAAATAGCTTTAGATGCGGCAGATGCTGCTACAGATATTACTTCTGAATATAATCGCATCAAAAGAGAACACTCTAAATTGGAGAAGTCTGTGAAAAATATACATAAATATACAACAATGATATTTGGTATTTCAATTGCTGCTGGGGTTGTAGCTATAGGACTAACAGCCCTTATTTATACACGCTCCATGTCTGAACTTTCTGCTATGACTAATACTAGTAGAGAGGCTTTAGTGGTATTTGCAGAAAACGTGGACAAGGTTGGCACTGCTCTAAATCGTATGGAAATAGCTATCCAAAATCAAAGTGAGCTTCTTGAAACCAGTCGAGCTCTTACTGAAGCATTGACTAAGATAGATACTAACTTTACAGAAGGTAACAAAGCTATGTTATCTGAGATGAGCTTACTTTCTGCTGAAATTTCCAAGAATTTAAAAAATACAGGAAAGCAAAATACGAACTCCATATCTAAATTGGTTAAAGAGTTAAATACTTCCCAATCAACTATGGCTAAAAGAATTAAAGAAGTAACTGATAAAGCATCAGGTACAAAAGATCTAAAGCAAATAATTGCTAATCAAAAAACTCTAGGTCAAAGTTTTAATGCTTTAGCTAAAGCAGTTACAGATTTGGCTACCCAAAGTGGTGCATTAGCTAAAAGCTTTAAAGACAGCTCTTATATTAAGTATCCTTAAAATACATGAGGTTAGCAAATGGAAAAAAATTCTGAAAATGATCTTTTAAGTTTTCTTAAAATTGATTCTGTTCGAGCTAATAGTGTTGCTGGTTCACTCATGTTAAAGGAAGACGACATAATTGTCGCCATTGATGGGATTCCATTTTTTGGTAGCAGTGAAAAATTAAATGAAACTCTTAGAGAAAATAAAGAAAAACAATGTATAATAACAATAGCTAGAAAAGATTATTTATTTGAAGTTGGTGCATTCAGTTCATTGGGGGTAAAATTTAAAGAAACTACCCCTGAAGAAAAAGAGCATATAGATGAAGTATTTAAAGAACATGATTTAGAAAATATTGATTCTTTTATAAAATATGAAATTTATAGAGACCTAAGAAGAAATTATAAAACTGTTGATACTAGCCCGGCTATTATGTCAACGATATTACCTCCTGTTTGGCTAATGCATCAGAGGCTTTATGCTCCTCTAGCACTATTAGTTATGTCATATATTTTGCTTTATACTATATCTCCATGGTTATTTCTTATTGGATGGATTTTGGTTACTGTATATATGTCAAAGTCAGCAACTAATCTATTAAGGAGTAGTGCATTAATGGGTAATAGTGGTCTCTGGATGATTATATCAGCAAATAATTTAACTAAAGTTCAGAAAATTATACGTTCCTTTGATCCAAAAGCAAAGTTTTCGTTTTCCTTAGTGGGACCACCTATTGATAATGAGGAGGAAAAAGAAAAGCAAAAAGATAATGTTGAAGAGGCTGTATCTACCGCTTAAGATATTATTTATAATAACTATTTATCCTAAGTTTTTTTATTATTCTCCAAAAACATTTTTAAATATGTAGTCAACGTGTTCTGTAAATTTATCTAACCTAAATAATTTTTTTAAGTATTCTGGCTTTATATACGTAGTTATTTCGTTGTCATCCATAAGATTGTTTAAAAAATCATCACTAGATGAGGTAACTTCAGTTTGAATACTGTTCCAAGTTTTCATCGCGCTTCTTTGCACGGCTATATAGGCATCTTCTCTTTGCATGCCATTTTTTGTTAGTTCTAGTAATACAGATTGACTAAAATGTAGACCCCCTGTTAGGTGTATATTTTTTAGCATACGTTCAGGATACAGTATAATATTTTCAATTATATTGGATAAGCGCGTTATTGAAAAATCCAGTGCAATTGTAGAATCTGGAAGAATAATCCTTTCTGTTGAAGAATGAGAAATATCTCTTTCATGCCACAGAGTAATATTTTCCATAGAAGGAATAGTGTTTCCCCTAAGGATTCTAGATAAACCTGTAAGATTTTCAGACAATACTGGATTTCTTTTGTGTGGCATGGCAGAACTTCCTTTTTGTCCTTCTGCAAAATATTCTTCTGCTTCTCTTACTTCCGTTCTTTGCAAATGCCTGATTTCAGTTGCAAACCTTTCTATTGAAGACGCAATTAATGCTGTAGTAGATACAAAGTATGCATGTCTGTCTCTAGGAATGATTTGAGTAGAAATTTTCTCAGGTTTTAATCCTAATTTATCTGCAACATATTTTTCTATACTTGGATCTATATTAGCGTAATTGCCTATGGCTCCAGAAATTTTACAAACTGAAATTTCATCTTTTGCAATTTTAAGTCTTTTATAATTTCGCTTAAATTCAGCATATGCCTGTGCAAACTTTAAACCCATTGTAGTAGGTTCAGCATGAATCCCGTGACTTCTTCCCATGCAAAGCATATTTTTAGATTCAAAGGCCCTTTTCTTTAAAACTGACAAGAGCTGTTCAAGTCCAAGTAATAATAATTCTGATGCTTGTCTTAACTGTACAGCAAGACAAGTATCTAATACATCAGATGAAGTCATACCAGTATGGATAAATCTAGCTTCTGGCCCTACATTTTCAGAGAGATTAGTTAGAAAAGCAATGACATCGTGTTTTGTTTGATTTTCAATTATATTAATTCTATCTATGTCAAATGACCCTTTATTTTTAATTACCATGGATGTTCCTTTAGGTATAACACCAATATTTTCTTGGGCTTCGCATGCTAATATTTCTATTTCTAGCCATATTTGGAATCTGTTTTTATCGCTCCAAATTTTTACCATTTTATCTCTGCTATAACGTGGTATCATAACTCCTCCATTTATATACTTTATTATATCAATTTTTAATTCTTAGGAAAGTTTTGGATTACTTTGTATAATAATAATTATTTATTAATTACTTAATATTAGGAATAAAATTGAAAGTTAGAGGAAAATCTTACAGAACTATCAGTCTTGATAGTAGAAATAATTTTGTAAATATTATTAACCAGAATCGCCTTCCACATTATTTTGAAATGAAGAAATTACGTTCTTTGCAAGAAATTTGTGATGCCATATCTGATATGAATGTTAGAGGAGCTCCACTTATTGGAGCTACTGCTGCTAGTGGAATTTGGTTGGCTATGTGTGAAGATCAAAGTGACGAATCTTTAATTAATGCTTATAATGCTCTTAAATCTACTCGTCCGACTGCAGTCAATCTAGCAGTATCCTTGGATTATATGCAAAATATTTTGTTTTCAGTAAATACTTCTGATAGAAAAAACAAAGCTTTTATGGAAGCTAATAATATAATTGAACTTGATGTTTTAAACTGTTCATTGATTGGTTTACACGGTTTGAATGTATTACAAAAAATACATAATAAGAAACCTAAAGAAAAATTAAATGTATTAACACATTGTAATGCTGGATGGTTAGCCTGCGTAGATTGGGGTACTGCATTAGCACCTATTTACAAAGCACATGACTCTGGTATTCCAATTCACGTCTGGGTTGATGAAACTCGCCCTAGAAATCAAGGTGCTTCTTTGACCTCTTGGGAATTAGAACAACATGGTGTTTCTCATACCTTAATTACTGATAATGCAGGTGGACATATTATG
>CAYMQD010000268.1:0-2907 GCA_964392475.1 uncultured Alphaproteobacteria bacterium | reverse complement strand
CCCTGCACTGTACACCTGCAGTTCAACTTGGTCGCAGCACCACTCCCAATCTTTACTTGACCGAAATTCTACTTACACTCACGTGAACCTGCCAGCGCACGCCTTAATGGCTCTCTTAGAGACACCATCAGCCTTCGCTTGGCCTACTCACCTTCCCACCCCGTCTCAGGACACATAAATGCTAACGATTGGATTTGAAGGTAAAAGACTACTTAGTAGTTTGACAGGTTTCGGGACATATAGTCGAACTCTAATTAGAGATATCTGTAGGTTATATCCAGAGATTCTCTGTGTATTGATTGCACACGACTCCTACAACGATCTTAAGAAACTGCCTACGTTTTCGTCATTAGAGGTCGAACAAGTGAAACGCTTAGATTCTCTACAGGTTGTCTACCCATCGAGTTCTTGGAATTTATATTGGAAGCTCCTAGGTGCGAAGCGCAGTCTCTATAATAACGGCGTTGATATTTATCACGGGCTGGCGCACCAAATACCACGCTCAGTACGTCAAAAAAGATTACCAATAGTACTCACTGTTCACGATCTAATCTATCGTTACTACCCAGAATTAGCTAGAGATACTGATCTCAACCTTTATGAATCACAACTACTTGATGCCTGTTCCATCAGTGACAAAATAGTCGCTGTAAGTGAGAGTACAAAAAGTGATCTGGTTAATTTTTTCTCCATCTCACCGCACAAAATTTCCGTAATTTACTCAGCTTGCGACTATAGATTTCAAAAAATAGCGGATACAGAAAAAATACAACAAACGAGATCAACATATGGATTACCAGAAAAGTATCTTCTATATGTTGGATCAATGTCCGAGCGAAAAAACCTTTTGTCAGTAGTTAAGGCCCTAAATATTATCCCTCCTGCTGATCGATTAGCGTTAGTCGTCGTTGGTGCAACAACGTCTTACAGCAATGTTGTTGGTGACTACATAAAGGACAATAGTCTAGATAGTTGGGTAATATTTCCAAAACGAGTCGAAACCGAGGATCTACCAGCAATCTATCAAGCAGCAGAAATATTTCTTTATCCCTCTTTGTACGAAGGCTTTGGGATGCCTATATTGGAAGCGTTGAGTAGCGGCATACCTGTAATCACATCGAATAATTCTGCTATGCCCGAAGCCGCAGGACCTAACTCTCGGCTGATCGATCCCAAAAGCCCAGATGAGATTGCAAGCAGTATAATTGATATCTTATCGGACGATAGTTTGCGACACAAAATGATAGAAAATGGCTACGCATACTCACAGAATTTTAACAACAGAAAAGTTACAGAACAGATGCTACAACTGTACCAAGCAACAATCGTAAATCACAGAAAATAGCCTAAAATTGCTAAAACTTGGTTATACTTGGTAGGCATTCACGTTGCACAAGAGCGCTTCAGTATGACTAAGTCGATGAGCGTTCTGGTTGCCGCTACATTTTTCTTAACCGGTTGCGCAACAATGCAAGGTACCGTTGACCAAGCCTGCGGGGCTGTGATCCTGAGTTGGTTGTGCGGATAGCTGATAGACCCGAATTCAGACGGTAGTCTCTATCGCAATCCCGGTTCTGGCTAGGACTGGTTCGCAAAATAAACGTTTAGCTGCATTAACTGCAGTTCACAACGTTCTGACTAAACCTGCGTGAAGTCTTTTGTAAGTCCCGATGTGCCGAATCGAATTGCCAGAGACCAATTCGCTGATTCGACAACGCAATTTGCACAATCATTCAAGCCCGTTAATCCGCTATATCGACGATTGGGCAAAAGTCGTTGACCTGGAAACAGCACTCGCTCAGAGAGCAGTCAAAGTCTATAACCCGCACTGTGTGCGTCATCGTAAAACATCTGGACCGTTTCCAGTGAATACTCCGCGAGGTCTCTACCGCCCAGTGCGAGTTTACGAATGAGGTCATTGGTCGCTGTGATGATATGGCAACCAATATTGTCAGCCTGGTAAATATTCAATACTTCGCGCGGGCTCGCCCATAACAATTCTGCTTTTGGGGCAACGTTTAGAAGTGTCAGCGCTTCCTGCATAACAGGAACAGGATCAAGACCAGTATCTGCAATACGCCCGGCAAATACTGAAACAATACTAGCAGGACCATCCTTGAGCGCATCAGCGACATTCTTAACCTGCTCAAGTGTCAAAATAGCCGTCACGTTCAGGTGAACACCGGCACTAGAAAGGCGCTCGATGAGATCGTAAGCCATTTCCTGACGCGTGTTACTCACCGGAATTTTGACGTAGACATTCTCACCCCAAGTCTTGATTTCCAGAGCCTGGCGTTCCATATCTGCAAATTCGTCTGCAAATACCTCAAATGATATGGGCCGATCTGGTATAGCTTGAAGTATCTCGTAAGCAAAGGCCTTGTAATCGGTGATCCCTGCTTTTTTCATCAGGGTAGGATTGGTGGTAAATCCTTGTATGTAGGGTTTGGTATACATCTCCAGCATACCGTCACGGACCGCACCGTCAGCAAAAAACTTCACGTTTAAGTTATCCAAGGCACTCATTCTATTAGTCTCCTAGTTTTCCTATCGTTTCCTCGCGTATTAAAGGCACCAGTTGTGCCAGTTTAGAGATCGTATAGTCAGGTTTGGTTCTCAACTTCTCATCATAACCATATTCCAAAAACACAGTGTTACAGCCTGCAGCAGCGCCGGCATCAATATCCTTCCAACGATCCCCAATCAGCCAAGAAGCAGGTAGATTCAGGCTGTATTCGTTTTGCGCGTCAAAAATCAACCCGGGGCGCGGTTTTCGACAGCTACAATTATCACTGTCATCGTGATAGCACGTGTATATCTTTTCGATGGGCAGCTCGGCCAGTATGTCTGTATGAAATGATTCTACAACCGCCCGGCTTTGCAATCCGCGCCCGACATCCGGCTGGT
>CAYMQD010000267.1:0-2916 GCA_964392475.1 uncultured Alphaproteobacteria bacterium | reverse complement strand
AATAAATATTGGATTAGGTGGCAGAAAGCTTGGTCAAGAGGCTATACAACTTCACGGGGGTATGGGAGTAACTGAAGAAATGGAGATAGGCCAGTATTTTAAAAGACTTACTATGCTAGATACTTTTCTTGGTAATTCTGATTATTATTTAGCGAGATACGCCGAAATTACATAGCTTTAAGTATTACACTATAAATATAAGGTATATATGAAATCAAAAATAATATTTTTAAAAAACTTAAGCATAACTAAATTACTAGTTTTATTAACATTAATTGTGATTATAATTTCTAGTGCACTGATTTTTTCAATTTTAATAATATTATTTTTGCCATTGATTTTTTTGTCGTTATTCATCCTTAAACTAATTATTAAAAATAAAATTAATAAAAATGAAAATAATTTGAAAAACTTCAGTAGTCTCAACGTTAATAAAGATTATATAGATGCTGAGTATACTTATGTAAAAAACAAAAAAGATAAAAATTAGTTAATGTCTGATATTGCTTTAAAAATTGGCGATCTTTTAGAAAAACCTTTTACTGGGAAAGTTATAACTAAATTAACAAACGGACGAATCAATGCAAACATTCAAAGGCTTTGGATACATAGAAAATATATTAACTTGGTACCAGAATTGCCATTAAAAGGAAAACCAAGAATAATTTATTTACCCACTATACATGAATTTATCCTTACTGACTTAATTTCTCGCCTTGGTGTAAAACTTTCTTTTGCTAGATTCATAATATTAGATCGCCTAAAAAGTATTTTAGCAGAACGTGCAAGAATTATTGGTCAACCCACACCAAACCTTTCAAATATACTTTCACAACCTAAACAGTGGTATGGAGGAGAGTTTATTGATAGAAGTTTTCAAAGGTATTGGATAATAAGTTGTTTTGAACATAATCCAGAGGTAAGAATAGTAAGCCGTCAAAACTTAGATGAATCTATAGTTAATTCGAAGGGTGTCATAGTAATACCTATTACTGATTTACTTAGTTTTATAGACCTTCAATTAGCTGCAGCTTGATTTTAATATACTGTAGTTATTTCCATTTTATAGAACATCCCATACTTGGTATCTGTTTTATAGGTCCTACGTTTTTTTTTGCTATATTAATCATTGCATAAAATAAATCCCTACTTGATTCAGAATTTTCCAATGCTTTATTTTGATCAAAACGGCCTCTATAATAGAGAGTATCTTCTTAATTAAAGCCAAAAAAGTCTGGAGTGCATACTGCATCGTAAGCACGAGCAACTTTTTGAGTAGTATCAATGACATAGGGAAAGTGAAATTTATGAAGTTTTGAAAAGATTTTCATGTTTGCATAACTATCTTCTGTATATGTATCTGTATCATTTGGCATAATAGCTATAGAATTAACTCCATAACTAAGTAATTCATATGTATCTGATACAATCTTTTGTATAATAGATTTCACATAAGGACAATGGTTACATATAAACATCACTAATGTACCATTCTTTCCTTTAATATCCGAAAAGGTATAGTTAATTCCATCTATCCCTTTTAATTTGAATTCTTTTGCCTTAAAACTAATATCGCATATAGGGGTTTTTGTAGCCAATAATTTTCCAGTATTATTTTTATTTATTTTAAAATTTACAAATATTTAGATTTAATATATTGAACATAAAATAATAAATGCTATTTATATCCATAATATATTATTTTAAAGATATAATTTATGAAAGGCCTACACAAGTGAAAGTATTAGAATTACAAAACGTAAGTAAAAAATTTGGCCCTTTTAAAGTTGTAAACAATTTGAGTTTTTCTTTAAACAAGGGAGAAGTGTTAGGTTTCTTAGGGCCGAATGGTGCAGGAAAAACTACAACTATGAGAATGATTACAGGGTTTCTAATGCCTAGTTCAGGAACTATAAAAATTAATGATAAAAATATACATATAGATCCGCTTAATATTAAAAAGAATATAGGCTATGTGCCTGAAGGAGCACCGTTATACTCAGAAATGACAGTTATAAATTTTTTAAATTTTATAGCTGATCTAAGAATGTTATTTGGAAATGTCCGTTCTGATAGATTAAGCTATGTTATTGATAAGTTAAAAATTGAGTCCGTTTTATATCAGTCAATTGAGACGCTTTCAAAAGGTTTTAAAAGAAGAGTAGGTTTGGCGCAAGCTATTTTACATGATCCAGAAATTCTGATTTTTGATGAACCAACTGATGGCCTTGATCCTAATCAAAAGCAAGATGTAAGAATATTAATTAATGAAATGTCCAAAGAAAAAGTAATAATTATATCTACACATATCTTAGAAGAAGTAGATGCGGTTTGTAGTAGAGCTATGATAATAGCTGAAGGAAATATGTTAGTGGACGATATACCAAGTAAATTAATTTCAAATTATCAAAATGATCCGATAGTAAAAATTAAAATACAAAAAATTAATACTAAAACAATTTCTAAAGAGCTAAAAGCTTTAAAAGATATTAAAAAAGTGGAAACAAAAAAGGATTATTGCTTAGTATATGGTGCCAATAAAAAGAACTTGGTAGACACTATTGCAACTTTTATAAAAAGAAAAAAATGGACTATAGAATATATAGAAAACAAAAATGTAAAATTAGAAGAAGTATTTCAAAAACTTACACAGTCAGATAAAAAATCATGAAGCCAATTTATTATATATTAAAGAGAGAATTCAGCGGATATTTTTCTACACCTCTTGCTTATGTCTTTATAGTCATTTTTTTAGTTTTGGCAGGTTTACTTACCTTTCATATGGGAAACTTTTATGAAAGAGGACAGTCAGATCTTATACCGTTTTTTGAATGGCATCCTTGGTTATATTTATTTTTAATTCCTGCAATTTCAATGAGATTATGGGCTGAAGAACGTAGAACAGGAACTATAGAG
>CAYMQD010000266.1:0-10544 GCA_964392475.1 uncultured Alphaproteobacteria bacterium | reverse complement strand
AAAAGCATCTCCAGATCTATCTACACCTGGCCCTTTTCCATACCATATACCAAATATTCCATCTTTTTTACTTTTAGATATCAAGCCTGGTTGTTGGCTCCCCCAAACAGCAGTAGCAGCAAGATCCTCATTTAAACCTGGTGAAAACTTAATATTATTATTTTCTAGAAATTTTCTAGCATCCCAAAGTGATCTGTCGTAATTACCAAGAGGAGATCCTCTATATCCAGATATAAAAGCTGATGTTTTTAGACCTGCTAGTTTGTCGCGTTGTATTTGCATAATAGGAAGACGAACTAAAGCTTGTGTTCCTGTAACGTATATACGGCCATTTTCTAGCTCATATTTATCATCTAGGCTTATTTTTGTGGCTTCAGTTAACATTATTTCCTCTAAAGGTTATATTTTTAAAAGTAGTAAAAACTTTTACAATTAATGAGTATAATATATTTGATTCTATACTATAACTTTAAGAAGTAAATTTAGCAATGCAGTGAATGCATGTTAGGGTGATTATTAGGTAATGTTGTTTGTTAAAGTATACTGTTTTTTTGTATAAGGAGCATATATGGCAGTTTTAGTAACAGGAGTAGCAGGATTCATAGGTAGTCATGTTGCAAAATCCTTGCTGGAATCAGGAGAAGTAATTGTTGGAATAGATAATTTAAACGACTATTATTCACCTGTTTTAAAAAAAAATAGACTTAAGGAACTATATAATTTTGAAAAATTTTCATTTGTAAAAATGGATATTTCCCAGCCTTCATCTATAGAAAAAGCTGTCGGTAAATATTCAATAGAGATAGTATGTCATTTAGCTGCTCAAGCAGGTGTAAGATATTCTATAACCAATCCAAGAGCGTATATACAGGCAAATATTTTAGGACATTTAGAGGTTTTAGAGTTTTGTAGAAAACATACAGTTAAGCATTTGGTCTATGCTTCTTCAAGTTCAGTGTATGGAAGCAATAATAAATTACCTTTATCATTAAATGATATTACAAATTGCCCAGTCTCTTTGTATGCGGCAACCAAAAGTGCGGATGAACTCATGAGTTATTCTTATGCACATTTATATAAAATTCCCACGACAGGTCTTAGATTTTTTACTGTTTATGGTCCTTGGGGTAGACCAGATATGGCCATCTGGAAATTTACAGAATCTATTATTTCTGGAAATAGTATAAAAATTTTTAATAATGGAAATATGAAAAGGGAGTTTACTTATATAGATGATATAGTAGCCGGTGTAACGTCTTCACTTTATAAGCCACCAAGTTTAAGGAGCAGTTATCATAAATTATATAATTTAGGAAACAATAAGCCGGAAAGTTTAACGCATATGATCGAAATAATTGAAACTACATTAAACATAAGAGCTAAGAAAAAATTTGTGGATATGCAACAGGGAGATGTAAAAGCTACTTATGCGGATATTACTGAAAGTTCAAAAGAATTAGGATTTAAACCAAAGATTCCAATAGAAGAGGGAATTCCATATTTTATAGAATGGTATAAACAATATCATAATTGTTAGCATGTTAATGTTTATGAATCTTGGGCTCTATTTCTTTTAACCTTTCCTTAGTCTGTGCAGTTTGATATTTTTTTTTCCATTCTTCATATGGCATACCATAAACTATTTCACGAGCACCATTATAATCTAGCTCTATACCAGTCTCTTTGGATGCAGATGAATACCATTTAGATATACAATTTCTACAAAAACCTGCCAGTTCCATTAGGTCTATATTTTGCACATTTGGATTTTCTTGAAAGTGTTGTAAAATTCTTCTAAAAGCTGCTGCTTCTATTTCCTGCTGTTTAGTGTTTTTCATAAAAATACCCCTTTTTAAAAACATATGGTGTAATATATTATACTATTAAATTATTAAAAGCATATTCGACAGTTTTAATTAATATATTTATTAAGTTTTTTTGCGTCTTTTTCGATGTTTTTGAAGATAATAGATCTTGCCTCACTTCAATAGTAACAAAGGGTCTGTTAGCTTCTTCTCCATGAGAGCACATTGTATAGTTGACATTTGAAAAACCATCATATGGTTTGTTTAATCCTACTCTTATGTTATCAAAAGAGCTAAGTTTAGTTATAATTGGATTTGCTAATCTCATATCTTTTCTATGTAGGATACCTATATGCCATGGTCTTTTATTTCCATCTTTTAAAGATTCAGTGAAGGTATGTATACATATTATAGAAGCTTTCTTTCCTTTTTTTTCTAAGTTTGTTAACAAAGACTTAATAAAACTATGGTAAGGTTTGTGAAAATTTTTAATACGGATTAAACGTTCATTTTTTTTTATTTTATAATTGGCAGGAATTTTAATTCCGTCGCTAGTTTTTATTATTAAATCTTTATGATTTTCATTTCTGTTAAGGTCAACCAATAGCCTTGAATAACTCGCAAGAATAGCATGAGACTTTAATGATTTAGATATTATTTTTGTTAGATAGGCACTTCCTGGATCCCAAGCTATGTGGGAATATAAAGTCTCTTTAGAAAGACCGAGCGAATTCATTTTATCTGGCAAATAGTTAGATGCATGATCACAGATTAAAACTAAAGATGAATCTATAGGGCTTTTTATATATTGAAAAGTTTTTGACTCAGTCATTTAGTTTTCGATTTATTTATAAAATCATTTTTTTGTTTTCTTGACATAACAGAAGCTTCTAACCTAGTAAAGTTTAATAAGCTATAAAAATATAAATATGAAAAAATATAAAAATGGATGATAATTATAAAAATATTCTTAGAGAAATGTTTTCTATAGCGGTAAAAAGTGCTTCACCTGTAAATTGTCTAAAAAAAAATTTACCTGAATCTAAGCCTAAAGGAAAAATTTTTGTTGTAGGTGCAGGAAAAGCTGCTGCCTCTATGGCAGCTAATCTTGAAAATATTTGGGGACATGATCTTTCAGGAATAGTAATTACAAGATATGGGCATACTGCTAAAACTAATAAAATAGAAGTTGTAGAGGCTGGTCATCCCCTTCCAGATAAGGCTGGTTTAGTGGCAACTAAAAAAATAGGGATAATTGCTGAACAACTTAAAAAAGATGATAATATAGTTTGTCTTTTTACGGGAGGAGGATCAGCATTATTAATACAACCCGCAATAGGTATCTCTTATTCATACAAGCTTAATGTTACTAACGCATTACTTCAATGCGGGGCTTCAATAGGAGAAATAAATATAGTTAGAAAGCACCTCTCAGCTATAAAGGGGGGTTTTCTCGCAAAAAAAGCTTTTCCAGCTAATATATTTAATTTCCTAATTTCTGATGTTCCTGGTGATAATCCTTCAGTGATAGCCTCTGGTCCAACGCTTCCCGATGAAAGTACATTTTTAGATGCTCAATATGTTATAGATAAATATAAGATAAAAATTTCGAATAAGGTAATTAAAAGACTATCTACTAGTTATGAAGATACACCTAAATCAGGTGATAAAGTTTTTTCTAATGTTTATACAAAAATTATAGCTAGACCTATAGATTCTTTGAAAGAGACAGAGAAATATGCTCAAAGCCTGGGTTTTAAAACTTATATTTTAGGAGATTCCTTAGAAGGGGAAGCTAGGGAATTGGCAAAATGGCATGTAAAAAAATTACACGAAATAATTTCCTTAGATAATTCTAATAAACAGTCACTAATAATTTTGTCAGGAGGTGAAACAACTGTAACACTATCTCCAAAAGGAAAAAAAACGGGCAGGGGAGGAAGAAATACTGAGTTCTTATTAGCGCTAGCAATTGAATTAAACTCCATGGAAGGAGTGTATGCTTTAGCGTGTGATACCGATGGTATAGATGGGTCAGAAAAGAATGCTGGAGCTGTAATTGGTCCAGATACACTTTCTAAGGCTAAACAAAAGAAAATCAACCCATCAAGGATGCTAGAAGAAAATAAGTCGTTTGATTTTTTTAACTCTATAGAGGATTTAGTATTTTCAGGACCAACATTAACTAATGTAAATGACTTTAGGGTTATATTATTCACTTAAAGATTTTTTATATTTCTTCTCCTATTTCTTTTTTAATGTTTCTTAAACTACTATTTAGTGCCATAAAAGGGTGAATACTTATAGCTTGATTAAGCGCTTCTTTTGCAGCTTGTTTGTTACCCATATAATTTTGAATCATGGCAAGCCCACATAAGGCACCAAAATGTCTTGGTTCTAGCCTAAGAGTTTCCACTATATCAGCTATAGAATGTCCAAAGTTTCCAAGTAAATAATATGTTGTTGCGCGCTTGTTCCATGCTTCAGCAAATTCTGGATCAAGTTTTATCACCCTACTAAAACCAGTTATAGCAAGTCTTAATTGGCCTGTTTTTAATGAATCCAGTGCACTGTTCATATATTTCGTAACTTCAGGATTTTCATGGTACAACCATGCATTCCATATATCGGTTTCTGTAGAACTTGTATCTATCTCAGATGATCGTAAATCTTCGAATAAAGCATCCAAGTCAGGATGAGTTTGATCCGCATTAATTTTAAGAGCTATGAATAATATAGTAAATATAGTTAATGTTAATAACGTAATTTTATAGTATTGCGTTAATGTTTTAATTAAATGCATTTTGCAAATCCTTTGGGACAGGCCCACCATTTGCCCAGTATATAAGCTCAGAATAATGTATTACTGGTAAATCAACATGAGGAGCAATTTGCATCATACAACCTATATTTCCAGTAGCTATAATTTTTGCTCCAGTAGATTTAAGGTTTCTAGCTTTTCTGATAGCTAATTTAAGCGCCATTTCATGTTGTAATATATTATAAGTACCAGCTGAACCACAACAAATGTGTGCTTCTATTGGTTCAACAACAGTAAACCCTGCATTTTTTAAAAGATTTATTGGAATTTCATGAATTTTTTGACCATGTTGCATTGAACAAGGGCTATGATAGACAATAGTTATATTTTTTTTATATTCATCTGTAGTAGTCAGATTCAACGAATTTAATAATTCACTTAGATCACAGCATATTTCGGAAATAGATTTTGCTTTTTTAGACCAATTTTTATCATTTGCTAACATATGGCCATAGTCTTTGAGTGTAGTGCCACAGCCAGATGTGTTAGTAATAATTGCATCCAGCCCTCCATTTTTGATGAGATCGTACCAAATTTTTATATTTTTTTTGGCAGCTTTTAAAGATTTTTCTTCTTTGCCTAAGTGATGGTCTAGCGCTCCACAGCAACCCATTTTTTCTGGGATAACGACTTCACAACCCAATAAATTTAAAAGCTTAATAGTAGATTCATTAATAATTGGTTTTAAAACTTGTTGTGCACAACCAGTCAAAAATGCAACACGAAGTTTTTGTTTTTCTTTAGTATAAAAAGTCTGGGGATTATTAATTAAAGATTTCTTGTATCTGTCTTTTGGAATGAGTTGTATCATGTTCTGAAATGTCTGAGGTAATATGAAAGAAAATGGCTTTATTAAATTAGCGATTCTTATAGCAGTTCTAAACCTCCAAGGATAAGGTAGAATAAAACTAATAAAGGATCTAATTAAATTTTGTATTAGATTTCTTCTATTTTCTTTTTCAAGCTTTGCCCTAGTAAAATCAACCAGATGCATGTAGTCTACTCCAGCCGGACAGGTAGTCATACAAGATAGACAAGAAAGACATCTATCTATATGTTTATTGGCAATTCTATTATCTGAAACATTATTTTCTAAAAGTTCTTTTATTAAGTATATTCTTCCTCTCGGACTATCCAGCTCGTCTCCCGTTAATAAATACGTTGGACAAGTCGCCGTACAAAAACCACAATGAACACATTTTCGTAAAATTGAATTCATTTCAAATATTTTAGGATCTTTTAACTGCTCGTTTGTAAATTTGGTCTGCATATTTCTTTAGTTTATTTTATTAGGATTTAATATACCGAAAGGATCAAACCTTTCTTTTATATTTTTTGAAATTTCTTTTATAGCATTTTGTTGAGGATGGAAAACAGGAATACTAGACTTAAATGAATCAGGAGCTCTAACTAAAGTGGCTTGACCATCGTCTAGAAGTATTTTTCTTATGTTATGTTTCTTAGCTTCTAAATCTGGGGCATACCAGATAGTTCCACCCACTCCATCTATATACCATTTTCCTCCATATTTATCATTTAAATGGTTTGTAACTTTTATCGAATTATTTGGAGGTATTGAAAGTTTCCAAAGGATGCTTTTATTTTTTGCGCTATCTTTATCACTAAATGGAGATGCAGAGCTAATAATTTTCCATAATTCTTCAGATGTTTTTTTATTTAATATCTCTGTAGATGAATTATTATTGATATATCTAGAAGCTTCTTTAATTTTCCAACTAACAGAAGTATTAGGACCTTCCATTCTTATTATTGTAGTAGACTTACCGTTTTGAAAAATATCTAAATTCGAATGTTTGTATATATCCTTTGGGAAGAAAGCTAATCCAGAGATCTCTAAAAATGATGATGCTAACGTAGACATAGTATCTATACTATCCTTATGGTTTAGACCATAAACTACCAAAGTCTTTGTGTCATTTGGAGCTGGTAGGACTTTGATTGTTATTTGAGTCATAACCCCTAATGTTCCAAAGGATCCTGACATAAGTTTACAAAGATCATAACCAGACACATTTTTAACAACGTGCCCGCCACTTTTAAAAATATTAGCTCTTCCTGAAATAGCTCTAAATCCGAGAAAATGATCCCTTGCTGCGCCCGCTTTAAAACGCCTTGATCCAGAGAGATTACAAGATATTATTCCTCCTATAGTGCTAGATTCTCTAGGAAAACCATATAGTGGTCCGTAATCTGGTGGTTCAAAGGCTAAATATTGCTTATTTTTTTTTAATATTTGATTGATTTCTGCAAGAGGAGTGCCCGGACCACAAGTAAGAACTAACTCTGCTGGATCATAGTTGGTAATTTTATTCATATTTTTTGTGAAAATAGTTTTTTCTGTATTTTCAGGATTACCTAATCCACTTTTAGTGCCGCAACCTTTAATTTCAGTAGGTATAGAATTTGAGGATAATTCTTTGATGATTTCTAAAAGCTCTTGTTCTGAATCAGGTTTATAATTATCTGTCAAATCTAAAACCTCGGTAAATCAGGAAATTTAGTTATACCTTTATGTACGTGCATTTTACCTAATTCTGCGCATCTATGAAGTTTTGGAAACATTTTTCCTGGATTGAGTAACCCATTAGGATCAAATGCGCATTTTAAGTGTTGTTGATGTTCTATATCGTTTTGATCAAACATAAAATCCATTAAATCTCTTTTTTCTACTCCTATACCGTGTTCTCCAGATAATACACCACCAACACTAACACAAAGCTTCAATATATCTGCTCCAAATGCTTCGGCAGATTCAAGTTCTCCAGATATATTAGCATCATAAAGTATCAAGGGATGTAGGTTCCCATCTCCTGCATGAAATACATTTGCTACTCTAAGACCATGTTTTTTTGAAAGTTCTTTAATCTTGACTAATACTTCCGGTAATTTATTTCTAGGAATCGTTCCGTCCATACACATATAGTCTGGAGATATTCGACCTATAGCAGGAAAAGCAGCTTTTCGGCCAGCCCAAAATTTTAAACGCTCTCCATCATCTTTACTTGCACGAATAGAACAAGCATTTCTTTTAGTAGCAATTTTTTCTACTACCTTAACTAAATAGTCAACTTCTATTTTAGGGCCATCCAGTTCTACTATAAGTAAAGCATCAACCTTTGGATATCCAGCATTACAAAACTGTTCAGCAGCTTCAATAGCAAACTTATCCATCATTTCAACACCACTAGGGATTATACCACCTTCAATTATTTCGCTTACGCATAAAGCTGCTTCTTCTATGTCATCAAAGCCTATTAGAAGAGCACGAGCTGATTGCGGTGTTGGGATAATTTTGACAGTTACTTCTGTAATTATACCTAAAAGTCCTTCTGATCCTGTTAATACACCTAAAAGATCATAACCTTCTGAATCTAGATATTTGCCTCCCAACCTTAAAATTTTTCCATCTATTGTTACTATTTCTAAACCTAGAAGGTTATTAGTGGTAACTCCATATTTTAGACAATGAACACCTCCAGAATTTTCAGCTACATTTCCACCTACTGAGCATGCTATTTGACTAGAAGGGTCAGGGGCATAATGGAACCCTTTGGATTTAACAGCATTTGTTATGGCTAGGTTAGTAACTCCAGGTTGTGTTACTACACATCTATTATTATAATCAATTTCTAAAATTCTGTTAAATTTTGATAATCCTACTACTATCCCATCCTGTAGTGGAAGAGCGCCTCCAGATAAACCAGTTCCTGCACCTCTAGGAACAATTTTTATATTATTTTTCATGCAAAATTTATTAATTTCTGCAACTTCAGAAGTGTTTTCAGGAAGGACAACAACTAAGGGTGTGTTTTTGTATGCAGTAAGCCCATCAGTCTCATAGGCTTTTAAAGATTCTTTGTTATATATTACATTTTCTGGATTATTTAATATTTTTTTTAGATCTTTAATAATGCTCTTTTTATTCTTTATAATTTCAGGATCAGGCAATGGCATTAACATTAAATAGTTCTCCTAATAAACATAGATAATAAAATATTAAGTATTATTAGAATACAATTTTTTTACTAATTAGAATATATATTTATGATTAAAAAGATATTTAGCCTTGTCGTGCTTTAAGGCGAGGATTCGTTTTATTTATAACGTACACCTTACCCCTACGTCTAACCACGCGACAATTTTTATCTCGAGCTTTCGCTCTTTTTAAAGAATTGACTACCTTCATATTACAACTTTCTTAAACCTTATATAATGGGTAATACTTGTAAAAGCTACAAGTGTCAATCCTTAGAAGACTTTATGACTCTAATAAGAAGTACGTAAAATAATAGTGCAGCTAAAACTGCAACCAGACCGTCCGGACCCAATTCTGAGGACAGTTCTGCTAAATTACTAGCAACCTGATTAGGCCAATATCCAGAATTTTCTCCTAGTAACAGGTATATAACTAATCCTGCAAGGGCTAACATGAAACCAGCTTCCGTGGCCGCTCTTAGCATTCTGGAAACTTTTTCTAGAAAAGCTATAAATATTTCCATTTAGGCACCTAAGATTATTTGAATGACAGGTGAGACAACACATGCTGACTCACCTGTCAAATTACTTTAAAATTTAACTCAAAGACCTTTTGTTAAATAACCACAGTATGATACCTACGGTTATCAAACCGGCTAAACCAGAGTTACCTAAATCAGAAACCAACCTAATTAGGTTAGCAACAGAACTTCCGAAGAATGGCAGGTTAGGCCCTATGAGTATGTTTAAAGCGATTGCAAGAGCTATGAGCATAAGCCCAACTTCTGTAAGACCTGCAATCCAACCTTTTATTGACTGCAACATGGACATATAGTTCTCCCCGCAGTGTTAAAAATGTCCTATATTGTGGCTTGTTAAAATAATAAGTCAACATCTAGTTATAATTTATTTTTTCTATTAATATTTAATATAATACTATTGTATCATATATGTATTGATATGCTATATTGTACTGTATTTATAAGGAGCTAAAAAATTTCAGAAATTTTTATAAAAGGACTGCATCATAGCGCTTTTAGATGTCGTGATTCGGAAGAAACTAGAAAGTTTTATGAAGACTTTTTAGGTTTAAAGTTGATTAGATCAATACTGATTACCAATACAAAAACTGGCAGAGAAACAAAAGTATTACATACATTTTACCAAATGCAAGATGGATCACATATAGCATTCTTTGAAGATCCTGCAAGCGATTTTGATTTTAAGAAGCAACATGATTTTGATTTACATTTAGCATTAGAGGTAGAATATTCATTGCTTTCAAAAATGAAAATAAAAGCAATAAATATGGGTATAGAGACAAGAGGAATTATAGATCATGATTTTATTCATTCAATTTACTTTAGAGATCCAAACGGTTATGTGATTGAACTAACCACCCCGGTAGAACCTTCAAGCAGTCATAACTTAGACGCTAAAATCGTTTTGGATAGTTGGCAAAATGAAAAATCATTATAAATTCTTTATGGAAAAGAAATTTAAATATAGAACATTTCTTTACTTGCTTATTTTTTTTATAATTGTCCTGAACCAAAGTGCTATAGCAGACCAATTAAATATTAATAAGAACTGGTTATCTCTAAATAAGTCTGGCATGCAATCTCATAGGTTGGAAAAGTTCGAGGAAGCAGAAAAATTTTATTTATTAGCTATAACCGAAGCTGAATCAATCGATGCAACAAAAGAGTTATCTGCTACTTTAAATAACTTAGGTTTATTGTATTTAGATCAGTTAAAATTAGATCGCGCTGATAAAATTTTAGAAAAATCTTTTAGGATTAGAATGGGGGTATACGGTCCTCTTCATAGGTATACAGCCCAGGCTTCAAATAATCTCGGTAGGGTTAAAGAATCTCTAGGAAAATATGAGCAAGCAGAAAGGTTATATAGCGGTGCAATAT
>CAYMQD010000265.1:0-7920 GCA_964392475.1 uncultured Alphaproteobacteria bacterium | reverse complement strand
ATGGGCTGTTATGAGATTTCTTTGGGCGATACAGTAGGTTTTGGAACACCTATAGAGACTAAAAACATGATTGAAGAAGTTGCAGGATATGTGGAGGTAGCTAATTTAGCAGCTCATTTTCATGATACCTATGGTCAAGCTTTAGCAAATTTATATGTAGCACTTGAATCAGGTATAGCTACAATAGATTCATCAGTAGGAGGGCTTGGAGGTTGTCCTTATGCTGATGGCGCTAAGGGTAATGTGGCTACTGAAGATGTTCTGTATATGCTTGACGGGATGGGAATACATTCAGGAATAGATTTAAATAAAGTAGTGGAAGTTGCTTGGTTTATTAATCAAATATTAGGTAGAGTTCCTAATAGTAGGGTAGCAGTGGCACTTAAGAAGAAATAGTATACAATCAATATATGACTATCTTTTTATTCTTACAATTTAATAAGGTGTTAGTTATGTTTGAAAATAATAAAGAGAATATAATAATAAAAAAATATCTTTTAGATGGGAAGAAAAAGGCTCTATTATTAAAGAATAGAGGGCCTATAAAGTTTGATAAAAATAGGAATTTAGATTCCGATATTTTAAAATCCTATAAAAAATATGGATTTTATGTTTTTGAGAATGTTCTTACAAATGATGAGCTTAAAGATATTGAAAGAGATGTTTTTTTATTTAAAGAAAGATTACCTAAAGATAAAAAATCTAAATTAGATATAAAAGGTAGGCCCGCATTAGGTGTAGGTGGTATAGCTCCAACTTTGTTTTGGTCAAAACCACTTGGAGATCCATTTGGAGGAACTGAGATTGGAAACGGAAGGCACCCAGTAAAAATGCATGAACCAATCCCTCAAAAGGGAGCTCCAACAGAAGTAGTTTTTTTAATACTTGGATCATTACAATTTTCTGATGCATTTTTAAGGTTAACCGGACATCCTAAACTTTTAAAAATAGCAGAAAATATTAATGGAGAAGATTTTGTACCTTTTACAGAAGCTTTATTTTTTAAAGAGCCAGGTTTAGGTGCTTCAGTTGCTTGGCATCAAGATGGAACCACTCATTGGAATACAGATGAATGGGATGAATCTTGTCATGGTTTTAATTTTATGGCGCAGCTTTATGGAAGCACTCCTGCGAATGGAGTTTGGGTCGTGCCAGGTACTCATAAACTTGGAAAATTAGATATAAAGGATATCATTTCTAAAGCTGGAACTGAAAGATTACCCGATGCAGTACCTTTAGTATGTGGTCCCGGAGATATTGCTATTACTAATAGACAAATATTACATTGCTCATTTGCTAATACAAGCGACGATTTGAGAGTAACATTAAATTTTGGGTTTCATAAAAGAAAGTCAGTTTTAAATGTAAATGGTGGTGGTTTTCATAGTGCGCCTGCAGTTTATGATGATGATCATATAAGAGAGAGATCCAAAATGATAGCTTACGCCATAGATGCCAGGAAACAAAAATTCAAAAATGAAACATCTTATATATATAAGCCATTCAAAAATGAAAAAGAAAATTTCAAGTGGACAAAAAAAGTAAAAGACAAGTTATTGGACTACAATCTTTTAGACATAAGCATCTAAAAGTTATAATAGCATTAAGAATATTTTTATATAGGATAGAAAACATTTAACACTTTAGTAAAAATAAGTTACCAGAATAAGTATTAATATAATAAAAAATTAAGGAGATTACTAATTATGAAGTATTTTTTTGGTTTGGTTGCATTTAATTTTATTTTAACTCTTTATACCGCAGCTTATGCATTAGATTCGAAACCTGTTTTAAATCTTGCTCTTGCAAAAAAAATGGCAGATGCTTGTGAAGCTGCGCAAGAAGCTACAGGATATAGAAAAATAAATATTGCTATTGTAGATGCAGGGGCAGATTTAGTTCTTTTTAGAAGACAGGACGGAGCCTTTTTAGGAAGTATAGATATTGCCATCGACAAAGCCGTATCATCTGCACGCATCCCTTATCCTACTCGAGCTATTGCAGAAATAGCTTTTGGTAAAGATGGTAATCCAGGAAGGGTTCCAGGTCTTGCTCTTTCTCCTGGGTTGGTTGCTTTTGCAGGAGGACTTCCAATTAAAACAAAATCTGGAGAATTGTTAGGCGCAATAGGCGTTAGTGGTGCTACCGGGGATGAAGATGAAACTTGCGCTCAAGCTGCTTTAGACGCTATTTCAGATGACTTATAATTTTTAAAGAATAATTGTTTGAATGTATGATCTTTTAATACAAGATGCTCGAATAGTTGACGGCACTGGAAAAAAGTCAGTTTATGAAGATTTAGCTATTCAAGAAGGAATTATTATTGCTAGAGGAAATGATTTAGGCAATGCTCAAGAGGTATTAAATGTTGGAGGATTAGTTTTAGCTCCGGGATTTATAGATACCCATACTCATTATGATGCCCAACTAACATGGGATCCAATGGCATTGCCTTCACCTGTATTGGGTGTTACTACTGCACTAATAGGAAATTGTGGTTTTACTATTGCACCATGTAAAACAGAACATAGATCTCTTACTATAAAAAATTTGACTCAGGTGGAGGGGATGTCTTTTGATGCGTTAGAGTCAGGTTTAATATGGGATTTTAAAAGCTTTTCTGAATATTTAAATATTTTAGAATCTAGGGGTTTAGGGCCTAATATAGCGGCTTATGTTGGTCATTCTTCTGTAAGAGTGTGGGTTATGGGAGAAGATGCGATGCATAGAGAAGCTACGACGACAGAAATAACAGAGATGGAAGAAATAGTTAGTAGTGCTATGTTGTCCGGGGCAATTGGCTTTTCTACATCAACATTTGAAGGACATAACGGGTATAAAGGTGTTCCAATGCCATCTCGTTTAGCTAGTTTGGAGGAGCATCAACGCTTGGCTAAGGCCATGGCAGTAAATGGTAGAGGCATATATATGCTTACAAAAGGAAGTAAAACTTCATTAAAAGACATAGAGTCTATATCTTACATTTCTAAAAGACCAGCTATGGTTGCGGCTCTACTACATAATCCGCTTAATCCTCAAGGGGTAATTAGCCAACTAGATCGTATGCAAAAGGCTTCACTATCGGGTGTTGAATTATGGGGGCAAGTCTCTTGTAAACCTTTAACTATGGAATTTACTATGGCGGATCCTTATATGTTTGAGGGTTTTAAATCTTGGCAACCTATATTGAAGGAAAATTCTCTAAATAAGAGGAGTCAGTTATTTAGAGATACTAAAATTAGGGATAATTTACGTGAGGAATTAATAAACTTTAAAAAGGTTAGGGTTTTTAACGGTGATTGGGAAAAAATTATTTTTTGTCAATCATCTAATGAAAAACATAAATTTTTAGAGGGAAAAAATATATCTCAAATATCATCTGCTTTAAATATAGATTGTCTTGATTGGATTCTTGATCATGCTATAGATGGGGGGATGGATAGTGTCTTTCTGGCATTATTGTTAAACAATGATGATAAGTATGTGGGGCCTATACTTCAACATTCGAATAGTGTGGTGAGTCTATCTGATGCAGGAGCACATCTTTCTTTTTTTTGTGATGCAGGTTATGGACTATATTTTTTAGACCATTGGGTGAAACAAAATAAATTAATTTCTTTAGAAGAAGCAATTTATAAATTAACAGGAAGGCAGGCTGATATTTTTAGATTACCTGGAAGGGGACGGCTTGTTCCAGGCCAAGCGGCAGATATGATACTTTTTGATCCAGATACTGTAGGGGTAACTTCTTCATTTAGAACTAATGATTTGCCTGGAGGTGGATCAAGGCTTAATGCCTCTGCTGAAGGATTATATGGGGTTTGGATTAATGGTTCTAGAATTTATGAAAACCATAAGCATAAAACTGATATTTTACCTGGAAAATTAATTAGGGAGTTTTATTCTTAATGATAGATAAGACTAATCTCTTTAGTAATCTTTTCCTGGGTTAAAGTTAATATCACTATTAAAAACTCCTTTGTTTGGGACATAGTTTATTTCTAGCCTTATTCTATCTGGATCTTCAAATACAATATAATAGTATCCAGGAACCCAGTTTCCGTACATTGGGCCCCTTATTATATTAGCTTTGATATTTATAAGTTTTTTACCGATTTTATTAACATCTTCTTTGCTTCTCGCTCTAAAGCATAAATGATGAAGACCTATATTTTTTTGAGAAAATTCAACGTAGTTATTATTTTCTAAAATTTGCTGTATTAGGATTCCTGTTTTACCACCTATGTGGTAACAACTTTTTTCACTTTCATGGACTAATTTTAATCCTATAGATGGTAGTAGTTCTTTGTAAAATTTTTTTGATTGCTCAATCTCGCTTACATTGAGCGCTATATGAGCTATCCCACTTATTTCTATAATTTCATTACTCATAACAATATAAACTTAAATCCTAGGTACTGAGATTATCTAAACTTTTAATATAAGTATAAGTAAAAGTGGAAAGAAAGTAATTATTTTTCCTTTCCACTTTTATCTAATCTTTGTTACCAGATATTCTGGGCTGATACCATAGCAAATAACATTGGTAGTGATAATAGTGTGTTAGTACGAGAAAAAAGCATTGCTTTTCTTGCAGAAGCTGCTTTTGATTCTGCATCTGCTTCTACTAGACCAAGAGCTCTTTGCTGATTTGGCCATATAATAAACCAAACGTTAAACCACATAATAGTTCCTAGCCACATTCCTATACCTATTGCCGTATGTTTTGGTACTCCATCTACTAAGCCAATAGTAATTGCATTAACTAAATAGCCGTTCAAATGAGCTAATATTAGACCTGAAATAATTGTAAACATAGCTCCCCAACGAAAATACCACAGTGCGGCAGGTGCTATAACTTTGCTAATTGCCGGTTTTTGATCATCTGGAATATTGGGCATATTAGGTATTTGAACAAAATTAAAGTACCATAGTATCCCAATCCACATGATACCTGCTAGAACATGAATATAACGAAATACAAATGACCAAAAAATATTATCTATAGCACCGTTACTTGAAATAAAATAAATTATGAAAATTGCTACAAGTACTAGACTTGCAATTACCGTACGGTTAAGTGAAGTAAGTATATTAGCCAATTTATGTCCCCTCCTGGAGGTAATTAGTATTTTTTAAAAATTGTATATAAAATTAACAGAAAGTATTATTAACATAACAAAAGTAAACTTTACACTAAAGTAATTTAGCTATAGTCATCTAGCCATTCAAGTCCTTTCAGTGTTTCTTTTTGGGGATGATATTCACAACCGATAAAGCCTTTGTAGTTTAGTTTATCAATATACTGAATTATATAATTATAATTTAGCTCACCTATGTTGGGTTCAGAGCGGTTAGGAACGTTTGATATTTGAATGTGTTGTGTATATTTAATGGCCTTTTTAAGAGTTTCAGTAACTCTTCCAGAAGTCATTTGGATGTGATAGACATCGCATAAGAGCCTTGCATTAGAAAGATTCAATTCTTTTATTGTGTTTATAGCTTGGTTAACGTCCTTTAAAAAATATCCTGGCATATCATACGGATTAATAGGTTCAATAAGTATATTTACTCCTATCTTAGCAGCTTCAATAGCTGCATGTTTTAGATTATGAATATAAGTATTGTGAGCGTCTTGATAATTAGTGGTTATAGAAATAATTCCAGCCATTACGTGTAGGTTGAAACATTTAAGGGTTTTTGCGTATTCCAATGCTATTTCTATATATTTAGCAAACTCTTCTTCTCTTCCAGGTATTGAAGCGATGCCACGTTCACCTTTTTCCCAATTGCCTGGATAAGCATTAAATAATATTTGTCTTAAATTGTTTTTATTTAACCATTGTCTGATTTTGTTAGGAGAATAATCATATGGAAATAAAAACTCAACGTTATTAAACCCATTTTTTTTAGCTTCATCAAAACGTTGACTAAATTCGAATTCTTTGAATAAAAAACTTAAATTTGCAGAAAATTGTGGCATTTTATAATCCTTTGCTATAATTATATTTTATAACAAAGGAACATCTATGAGAATTTATTTTTGTATAACATTAGTATTAACATATATAATTTCCATGATTGGTGTAAATGCGGACGATATAAAAGCTATATCACTAGAAATAGTATATGAGGATTCTCCTTATTTGGATCGTTTAGTAAAGACAGATTCTGAAATGTTTTGGGGAAATTATAGCGGTAGAGTTTCATCCACTGGAATACTTAAGGACGCTAGAGCTGATTGTGCCTTTGTAGGTAGAGCTTACCAAGGTAGGGGGTTTAGCTGTGGATTTGCAAAGATAGAGAACATTAGAGGGTCATGTATATTTGCTCAGAATGATAAAGATAGTATTATTGCTGAATGGAACTGTATTACGTCAGCGACAGCTACTGGTGATGCTAGATGTGAAGGTAAAGCAAGTTTCGTTAACGGAAGTGGAAAATATGCTGCTGTTAGTGGTGAGGCAAAATTTCATGCACCTTTGGTTACGGTATTAGAGAAAGAGAACTCTTTAGTTGCCTACTGGAGTGGAGAAATTATTTTACCAGATGCAATAAATTTGCAGTAAATTCATTTGAAACTACAATCAAAAACAATTAAATTTTTAATTTTAAAATAATATTAAATTAGGAATTAAAATGAAGTCTTTTTCGTCTAAAGTCTGCCTTATAGTAGGAGTAGGTCCTGGTACAGGTTTATCTTGCGCAAAAAGGTTTTCTAAAGCCGGATATAAAATAGCGTTAGTAGCTAGAGATAAAGATAGATTAAAAAATATAGAAAATACCATAGAAAATTCTAGTGCATATCCGTGTGATGTATCTAATTTAGAAGATCTTCATAAAACTTGTAATAGAGTTATTACAGAGCTGGGGCAACCTTCTGTAGTTATTCATAATGCTATAGCTGGCGTTTTAGAGGGAGGAGCATCTATGAACTTTTTAGAGGGAGATGCAAAGACTTTGGAGCGCAATTTTAGGGTAAACGTAACCTCTCTTTTATATATAATACGCGCAATAGTTCCAGGAATGCTGAAAACTAAGGAAGGGTCAATAATAATTACTGGAAATACTTCTGCGATGAGAGGAAAACCTAATTTTGCATTTTTCGCGCCAACCAAAGCTGCTCAGAGAATCTTGGCACAATCTATTGCAAGAGATCTAGGCCCTAAGGGGATACACGTTTCTTATGTATTAATAGATGCCGCTATTAATACCCCCCGTACACGCACAATCCTTGCTCAAGACAAACCCGATGATTTCTTTTGTGAACCTGATGCAATAGCTGAAGAAATTTTTCATGTTGCTCATCAAGAAAGGTCAGCATGGTCGTTTGATGTTGAAATAAGACCTAATATTGAGAATTGGTAAATTTATGGAAAGCAAATTCAAAAAATACGCTTTAGAGCAAGAGGAGCTATGGAACAATGAACTGGGGCAACAATGGGCTCGCAATTTTACATCTATGGATAATTTTTTGTGTCCTTGGACGGAAGAACTTTTTGACTCGGCCAAAATTCAACTTGAAGAAAAAGTTATAGATATAGGATGTGGTGCAGGAACTGTAGCTTTTGAAGCTTGTAACAAAGTAGGTAACACAGGAAAAGTCTTGGGTATTGATATTTCAGGCCCTTTAATAGATTGTGCTAATCAAAGAAACAAAAATTTTCTCAGATAATTTAGATTTACTAGGTAATGAAAGTTCAGTCAAAGTTTACAATAATGTGAGTATAAATTATCCAACGGGATCCTTGCTTCGTGCTGACAAAGTTGATTATGATTTTGAAACAAAATTTTTTAAAGTTTCAATGTTTAATGATAAACAAATAAATATGAAGATATTTAAATGAGTAATATAAAAAAATTTAGAATTATAAAATTTAAGGCAAAACCTTTATTTTCGGCCAAAAATATATCTAAATC
>CAYMQD010000264.1:0-5044 GCA_964392475.1 uncultured Alphaproteobacteria bacterium | reverse complement strand
CAGGAAAGTTTTTTACCTGTATTTTCCATATAGCTTCCATGCCAAGTTCGGAAAACTCAATACATTCGACAGACAATATATTATTTTTTGCAATTTCTGCACCTGGCCCTCCAATAGACCCTAAATAAAATCCTCCATGTTTTTTACATGCATCGCGTACTTGTCTAGATCTATTTCCTTTTGCAATCATTATTAAGCTTCCTCCCGCCGCTTGAATTTGATCCACGTAGGCATCCATTCTACCTGCAGTTGTAGGACCAAAAGACCCTGTGACGTATCCATTCTCTGGAGTTTTTGCTGGTCCAGCGTAGTATATTGGATATTTTTTAAAATAATCAGGAAGGTTTTCGCCTTTGTCTAATCTTTCTTTAAGTTTACTATGAGCAATATCTCTTGCAACTATTATGGTTCCAGAAACTGAGACTCTTGTTTTGATAGGAAGTTTAGTTAATTCCTGAAGAACATTTTTTATAGGTCTATCTAAATTAATGTTTATAGAAGTATTAGAAAAGTCGCTTTCCTTAATTTCAGGCATATAAGCTGCAGGGTCTTTTTCTAATTGCTCCAAGTATATTCCATTACTAGAAATGTATCCTAAAGCTTGCCTATCTGCTCCACAAGAGACTCCTATTGCTATTGGTAGGCTTGCTCCATGCCGTGGAAGGCGAATTACTCTAATGTCATGACAAAAGTATTTACCTCCAAATTGAGCTCCTATTCCTAAATTTTGAGTAATCTTTAAAAGTTCAGATTCAGTTTCTATATCCCTGAACGCTCGCCCATTTTGATTTCCTTCTAATGGGAGATCGTCAAGATAATGGCATGTAGCGAGTTTAAGAGTTTTCATGGTCATTTCTCCAGATAATCCACCAACTACGATTGCAAGGTGGTATGGTGGGCATGCTGCAGTACCAATTTCCCTGATACGAGGTGTGAGAAAATTTACTAACTCTTTATTTCTTATTACATTAGGTGTTGCTTGATAAAAAAAACTTTTATTTGCTGACCCACCTCCTTTAGCTATAAATAGGAATTCATATGTATTGTTTTCGCTTGCGTAAATATCAATTTGGGCTGGTAGGTTTGTACGTGTATTTATTTCTTGATACATATTTTGTGCTGCTAACTGGCTATATCTTAAGTTATTTTCTTGGAAGGCTTTAAATATTCCCCTAGATAAAGATTCCTTGTCCTCACCTCCTGTCCAGACTTTTTCTCCCTTTTTACCTACTACAATAGCCGTTCCTGTATCTTGGCACATCGGAAGTATTCCTCCTGATGCTACGTTCGCATTTTTAAGCAGTGTAGTAGCCACATATTTATCATTGTTAGATGCTTCTGGATCTTTTAAGATATTACTTAATTGTTTTAGATGTTTTGGTCGCAAAAAATGCGAAATATCATAAAATGCCTGTTTGGCTAACATTTCTAAAGCAATACTATCAATGTTTAATATATGTTTATTATTAAATTTAATTACTTCTATATGATCAGAGGATATTTTATTGAATATAGTACTGTTTTTTGTAGATTGAAATAGCTCTTCATAATTGAATTCAGTCATATTTATTCCTAAAGTATTTATTATTTTATTTACGATCTTTTCTATATGAGTCTAGTTTTACTATTTTATTTTCACTACTCGTATCAGATGATTTTTCTTGAACTTTTTTAATATTTCTTTTCATATTTTTATTTTCTTTTTTTAACTTCAAAGGTTCCAATTTTTTATTACCTTTTACTTTTAAATCAGGTTTTTCCCATTTTAAGCTAAAATTTGATGAAGGATCATTAAAAGCAACTATAGAGTTAAAAGTTATAACTAATTCTGCAATTTTATTGTTAAATTTTAATGTTACAGAAAAGTAGTTCTTATAGACTTTAAGATCCCAAAACTTATGTTGCATAACAATTGTAATTTCATCTGGATATTGTATTTTTAAAAAATCAGGAATCTTTACTCCTGGAGCACTAGTTAAGAAGGTTATATAAAAATGGTGTTTTTCTAATAATCCTTGCTTTTCAGTAATTTTAAGAACCTTATAAACTACATTTTTTAACGATTCCATTGTCAAAGTATTATAGTCGATTGTCTTGAACTGTTCTTTATCCATTGAATAATTCCATCATATTCATTTTGCTGGGAGGCTTCTGTTGCCAGGTGCCTCCCACTACCCCGCCTAACTGTTGTGATAGCAGTTAGGACTTGCTGCTGTGACTAAGCACACTGCATTACGCAGCTAGCATAGCCTCACGACTGTTGTCGTTGGCAGTTATATTTACGGCCCATTACGGAGGTACCATTCCGAACGAAAGAATACGCCTTTCAGAGCCTGTCGATCCTATTTCGCCCCCTAGTAAAAATATTTGGTGGAGGCGCCGGGTACCGCCCCCGGGTCCAGTTCACCTATTATACGAATCGTTTATCGTCATAGTCGGATCACCGACTCATAAAATATACGCTCTTATTGAACCATTTTAAAGAAAATCATATAAATGCTACATTATATGATGTAGAGTTTATCAATGTACATTATGATTTCTTTTTATATATCAGCATGGTACGCATAAATATTTTATAAATATGCTTTTTCTCTTAGTTATATATTTTTTAAAAGAACGCAATAAGTTTAGGAAATACGTATGAATGAAACAAAAAAAGAAGCTTTAAAACAAAACAAATTAAAAGCTATCTCTACAGATCAAGAAAAAGAAATTATCGAGCTAAGAAATATTAAGTCTACCACAAGAAGAGTCGTTTCTACAGGTTTAGAAAAAATCTTATATAAAGTATTTCCTATATTAGATCATGGGTTTATTAGAGTAATAGATTATATGGGAGATGATCAGGCAATTGTTCAAGCTGCTAGAGTATCTTATGGAAAAGGTACTAGAAAAACATCAGAAGATGAAGGTTTAATTAGGTATCTAATGAGGCATAGGCATTCTACGCCATTTGAAATGTGTGAGATTAAGTTTCATATAAAACTTCCAATATTTGTTGCGAGGCAGTGGATTCGTAATAGATCGGCTAGCGTCAATGAATATTCAGCTAGATATTCAATATTAGATAAAGAATTTTATATTCCTGATGAGGAAAATATATCAATTCAGTCAGATACCATTAAACAAGGGCGTGGAACAAAGATTGATTCTGAATATGCTTCAAAAATTATTAATATCTTAAAAGAAGACGCTATAAGAAACTATAATAATTATACGTGGATGTTAAATGAGGAATCAGATGCAGACACAGATAGGGATAGACATGGAATAGCTAGAGAATTAGCAAGAATAAACCTTACTTTAAATTCTTACACGCAGTGGTATTGGAAGATAGACTTACATAACTTAATGCATTTTTTATCCTTAAGGGCAGATTTACATGCACAATATGAAATTAGAGTTTATGCAGAAAGAATGCTTAATATTTTTGAATCATGGCTACCGCTAAGTTATAAAGCCTTTATGTCTTATAGATTTGAAGGAGTTACTCTCTCAGGGGAGGCAATTAGAGTAATAAACAGAAAACTATCTGGAGAAAAAATTACTAAAGAAAATTCAGGCCTAAGTTCTAGAGAATGGAATGAGCTAGGAAACATATTTGATGTACAGTAATTTATGTAATAGTTATTTCTGGCAAAAGTGAAGCTTTAGATTTATCTAGTGTAGAAATAATTTTTTTAGCTATATTTTTAAATGCAGTTGTTTCAATAGATTCAGGTTTTGATATGACTATGGGGTGACCAATATCACTGCATTCTCTTATAGATGAATGTAAGGGAATGGCACCCAAGAATTCCACACCCATTTTATCTGCGGTATTTTTTGCTCCGTTATGGCTAAATAAATGGTCTTCGTTTCCACATTTTGGGCATATATAAAAACTCATATTTTCTATCATGCCAGTAATTGGAACATCAACCTGTCTAAACATATTTAAGCCTTTTCTGGCATCTAGGAGAGCAATATCTTGAGGTGTAGTCTCTAAAATGGCTCCTGTTTGAGGTATTTTTTGAGATATAGTTAATTGTGCATCCCCGGTACCAGGTGGTAAATCTATTAGAAGGAAATCTAGTGTTTCCCATTCAACATCATATATTAGTTGTTGAATTGCGCCTTGTACCATTGGACCACGCCATATAACTGGCTTTTCTTCATCTACCACCATACCTATTGACATACATTTTACTCCAAAACTTTCGACAGGTACTATTTTGTTTAGACTGTTTGTTCTAGGCTTTTCAGATATACCCATCATTCTGGGTAAAGAAGGGCCATATATGTCAGCATCCAATATGGCAACTTTAAATCCTTCTAGGCTTAGTGCCATGGCAGTATTTACCGAAACAGTTGATTTTCCTACGCCACCTTTTCCGCTTGCAACAGCAATAATGTATTTAATTTTTAAATTTTTATTGGTTGAACTTTTGTTGTCTGTAGAATTTCTTGATTTATTTTCTGCTGTTATTACTACTGTTACGGATGCAACTCCATTTAGAGACTTTAATCCACTTTGAATTTTAGATCTTATTGGTTCTAATTTCTCAGCATTAGATTCATTTTTAGCTAAAAGTACAACCACTATATTGCCTTCTTTAACAGAAATATCTTCAATTAATTCATCAATATCCAGGTCCCCAGAACCATCTAAAATTCTTTTTATTGCTGAAAATATTGATTCTTTTTCAATTTTCAAAAATTTTCTCCAAATATTAAATTTCATTATATCTTGAAAGATCATCTATATAACACAATATGATTGATAGAAACTTAAAATATTTATAAATTATATTTATAGAATCTGTAATTTTTCGAATCTATTAAACTTTTTATAAATTAAGAGGAGTAGAAATGCCTTGGAATGATCAAAATAACGGGCCATGGGGAAAAGGAACTGGACCTGGTGGTCCTTGGCAAAGTAATGGCGTCAGCAATGGATCAAAAGATTTTGATAAAATGGTTAAAAAAGGTGGTGAAAAACTTAAGGATATTCTTCCTATGGGACCGAAAGGTTTTTTACTAGGAGCTTTAGCCTTGCTAA
>CAYMQD010000263.1:0-3034 GCA_964392475.1 uncultured Alphaproteobacteria bacterium | reverse complement strand
CACCTCTGCCCATCATCATACCCTCGAACTCCCTCTCATCCAGCCCCCACCTCCTCTTCGCCCTGGTCCTCGCTTGCCGATACCTCCCTCCGGCGGCGGTCTGATACCTTTGGCTTGTAAGGTGAAATCCGCTGTAGACGACAATGTATTGTCTGTGGGTGATGCAGCGGGCCTCGTTATGCCATCAAATGGGGGTGGCATAGGGCAGGCTATTGTTTCAGGTAAATTTGCAGCAGACACAATCATATCTAATATCAATAATGATTTACCCCTTACTAATTACAATAAGATGCTCAGTAAAACTATGGCTAAACAATTGAAAATTAGTCGCCGCTCAAAAAATCTATTTTGGACATTCTGCCGAAATGATATGACTACCGAGTTGGCTATGAGAATTCTAGGAACCAGTGGCTTACGACGTGCAGTTGATTGCCGCCGCCCACTGATAATCCTTTAAGTCAGGCTATTCTGGCTTTGATGCTATGAATCTAACCGCCATTCCAGGGAAAAGTAGCCGCCCCCTTACAGGGGAAAAACCTACTTCCCGCATCATTTTCTTGTATTGCCTTGTTGTCCCGAAGTGAACATATGTTTTAGTTAGCCACTTCCATGGGTGGTTTGTTTCTTTACAAACAAATCTAGCGTAACTTCCGACCCAAATTTTCATCCATAACCAACCTAACCAACCGTGCAAAAAATTAGCTTTCCCGGCATCACAGATCACCAACTTACCACCAGGTTTCAATACTCTTAATATTTCTTCAAGCGCCTTCTTCTTATCCTTAAAATCACGAAAAGAGAAGAGACAACAAACGACATCAAATGAGTTCTCAGATAGGGGTATTTCCTCTGCTGTACCCTCTACGAATTTCGCTTGTTTTTCCCCCCTTTTACCTCTTGCGTCATTAACTCGTTTTCGGGCTACCTCTAACATGGCGGGTATTGGGTCTAGGCATGTGACATCACATCCTTCAATACGTTCAGCAAATGTCCCCGGGCCACACACAATTTCAAGTACAGAACTATTCACTGGTATTAACGCCCTAACTCCTTTGCGCCAACGTTGATCTTGTCCCAATGTGGCAAAGCGGTTAATTCTGTCATAGACAGGGATAGTCGCCTCTAAATTAGCCTGTAATTCAGACCATTCCAAGTCGCCAATATGCTCACTGTCCATGACTTCCCCCATGTATCGGGCGATGTACTCTATGTTTGAACGCGTCGGAATGGTTCTAACTACGTTTAGGTTACACTCATAAACCGTTCATCAGTCGCCAACCCACCCATAGGGTGGAACCATGTCACGTAAGGAAGTTCTTAGTTCAATAAAGGATGCCGAAAAGAAGGCCAGCCAAAAAATAGACAAGGCTCACTCGGACGCAACCGGTATAGTAAACAAGTCTCGAATTGACGCTACGGAAGTTTTAGCTAGTGGTAAGAGAGATGCTGAGGATGCAGCTCAGGAAATGATTGCAGGGGCGAGAGACGATGCTTCCAAGGAGGCAGACTAAGTTCGCAAGGAAGGTCAGAAGGATTTGGATGCAATTAGAGACCAAAGTGAGAAGAATCGTTCAGCAGCAATTGAAACGGTGCTAAAAAGATTCACTGCCGAGTAATATAGTAATAATTTGGAGATGTAGTTATGGGTCAGTTAACGACACAGGGCATGTCACGATTGACTGCTGCTGGGACACTGCCCAAGTTAGATGATGCAATAGAAACAATTGCCTCACTAAAAGCGGTACACATAGTAGACTATAGTGGCGATGTTGATGATATTAAATTGGGTGAGCCACATCCATCATCTGAAGAAATAGGACGTAACCTTAATCGTTACCGTAGCGTAATGTCTCAGATAGAAAAAAATGACATTAAAACCCCTCTAGAGGCTTCCCCAATACGCCTTAAGATGGCCGCAGATCTTCCATCTCTAGTTGATGAGATGTTATCATCGACAGACCGGATAGATTCTATTGAGGTTGAAGAAGGAGATATAGCCGAGGAATTTACATCTTTAACAACACTTTCTCCTTTGGGTTTGCCTATAGATTTACTTTCAGGATATGAAAATGTAACTGTCTTTGTCGGGACTGTGAAGAGTGCGGCTGCAACTAAGAAAGCAGCAGGAGAAGGTATTGCAATTGTTGCTAGTGGCGAGAGAGGAAATATAGCGGCAATTTTCTGTCGTAATGAAAACTCCTCAGTAGTCCAATCTTCCTTGGATGATGCAGATTTTACTTCAGTTCCCGTTCCTTCGGGCGAGGGGGATATTTCTGAACGCCTTTCTGAATTGGAAGCAAGACGTCAGGCCCTATCGGAAGAGAAGAGATTACTACAAGATGAGCTGGATGCATGGGGGAGCAACAACGGTACAATTTTGCAAGGGGGTGTTGAACTCCTTGAAAGGGACATGTCATTAGCACTTGGTCCAGTAAGGGTTGCAACTACCGAGCACACGTTTGTAATCGATGGCTGGGTCGAAACCTCTCGTGCAGATGAAGTGAGGTTAGCACTATCTGAAACATGTTTGCACATAGAGATTGAACCATTCAAGATAGTTCCAGGTGGTGGTGGTCATGGTCATCATGGGCCAGAGTTGGAGATGCCACCGATTAAGTTCGCCAATCGTAATGCTAGCAAACCCATGGAACTGATTACTGATTTAATGGGCAGGCCATCCTATGGTAAGGTCGATCCAACATTGTTCATGTTCTTCACATATCCTCTTTTCTTTGGTCTAATGTTGGGGGACATGGCATACGGTTTTGTTACAATGGGAATTGGATATGCCCTCTACCGTGCCAAGGGGCACGATGAAACAATGAAGCTAGCATCTAAGTTCTTGATGTACATCGGTTTTGCCACAGTAGTTTTCGGTTACATATACGGCGAATTCGCAGGATTTGAGATATTACCTCATGGTCATTGCGATATTGATGCAATAGTGGGGGCTCATGCTTGCCATGAAGCGGGTGGGCACTGGCTTTGGGTTGCATCTGAGGCTCCCGCATGGGCTGCCTTGCCAACATTATTC
>CAYMQD010000262.1:0-14074 GCA_964392475.1 uncultured Alphaproteobacteria bacterium | reverse complement strand
AGGAAGTTACCAATGCAATAAATAAAAGCGGAGGAAAGGCAATAAGTAAAACTTGTAATATTTCGGAAAAAAAGCAGTGTGACGAATTGATAGAGTTTGCAGAATCTCAGTTTTCTTCATTAGATATATTGGTATGTAATGCTGCTTCAAACCCTTATTATGGAAAATTATCAGAAATACCCGATGAAGCTTTTGATAAAATTATGAATAATAATGTACGATCTAATTTATGGCTATCCCAGAAAGTTCTTCCTAGTATGGGAAATAAAGGCGGAGGTGTGATAATTATCGTATCCTCTATTGCAGGGCTGCAAGGAGTAGAAAACTTAGGTGCATATTCGATATCAAAAACTGCAGACTTAGGTTTAGTAAGGAGTTTAGCAGTAGAATGGGGTGGGAAGGGTGTTAGAGTTAACGCTTTGTGCCCTGGCATTATTAAGACAGATTTTGCTCGGGCTTTGTGGGAAAACCCTAATATTATGTAAAATGTTAAATCCACATATCCACTAGGACGTATTGGTACTACCGATGAGGTGGCAGGAGCTGCATTGATGTTGGCAGGGCAAGCAGGTGGTTTTATTACTGGCCAAGCTATTGTGATGGATGGAGGGGTTACCATCTCTGGGAAAGGATAGTAATAAGTGCTTAAATAGCATCTTATAAGAGAAGATTTAGATATGAAAAATTATACTTTAGTGTTCTTATTATTCATAACTTTGATGTTTTCTAATTTTTATTTTTAGCATATTGCTTTGATTAAAAGGACATCTTTAAAACTCGTAATAGCATATGTGCATTCAAGGCCTATCTTATTTTTATGAGGTCCTGTGGCATCGACTATTGTATAATACCCCACGCCACCTGATTTATCAGTATATCTTCTTGCTTTCATCCAAAATTTATATAAATCCTTATCAAGTATTTCACACAATACATTTAGGTTTATTAGTTTACCTTCATTGTTAGCTTCCCTTATCCCATTACAACTGTATTTACCATAATTACCTTGGTTATCTGTAAAGGTCCCATTTGTAATAATAGTAGAAAAAGTACTGCTGTCTGATAAAACTTTTATTTCCTCAGAAAAGTTGCCATTTAAGTCAAAGGCATATTTTTCTTCTGCAAAAGCATTAAGAGATATAATTATTAATAAGCTTATAATGTAAAGTTTTATCATAACCACTTCACTAATAGTTATCCTAAGATCTCACTTTTAACATTATTTTATAAGGTTTTGAAATATATTAAAATATAATATGCTTATCTCTAGAAACATTGATTACGCCTAGTAATAAAATGGAGAATTGATATTGAAAGATATAAAAATAGCAAAAGTAATTATTTTTTGTATCTTATTCCAGTTTTTTATACATAAAGTAAAAGCGAATAACAATGAATTGACAGAAATGAGTAGAAATTTAATAAAAGAATTAGGTTTCAATTTAAAACAATCTTTGCAAACAGTTTTAGCCGAATCTGGTCCAATAAGTGCTTTAGAATACTGCAATATAGCTGCTCCAAATATAACTCAACAGATAAAAGAAAATAGTAACCTATCTATAAAACGTACGAGTTTGAAAATAAGAAATTCAGATAATGTTCCGGATTTATGGGAGTTTCGGGTGTTAAATAACTTTGCAGAAAGACATGCATTAGGAGAAAACGTAGATTCTATGAATTTTTATGAAATTTATGCAGACGATCAAGGAAAAAAAATATTTAGATATATGGTTCCTATTAACACAAAAGAAGTATGTTTAACCTGTCATGGAGAAAACATAGAACCTGAATTAAGAGGTAAAATACAATATTTATACCCTGATGATAAAGCTATTGATTATTCTTTAGGGAATATAAGAGGAGCATTTTCTGTTAAAATTTATTTAGATTAAAATGTGGCCTAATGAGGCCACATTTTATCTAACTTATTATATTATTTCGAATAACCCCGCCGCTCCTTGACCACCTCCTATACACATAGTTACAACAGTATACTTAGCATTTCTTCGTTTTCCTTCTATTAGGGCATGGCCGACAAGTCTAGATCCACTCATGCCATATGGATGACCTATGGCTATGGAGCCTCCATTAACATTAAGATTTTCATTAGGTATTCCAAGTTTGTCTCTACAATATATTACCTGGACTGCAAATGCTTCATTTAATTCCCACAAGTCTATATCATTCATAGTTAATCCATTACGTTCTAATAGACGTGGCACTGCATATATTGGCCCAATTCCCATTTCATCTGGTTCTAAGCCAGATACTGATAATCCTCTAAAAATACCTAGTGGGTTCAAACCTTTTTTTTCAGCTATTTTTGCTTCCATGATTACACAGGCGGACGCTCCATCTGATAACTGGCTTGCGTTACCTGCTGTTATATAAGCCTCCGGCCCCATTACAGGTTCTAGATTAGATAGCCCTTCCATAGTAGTAGATGGTCTATTTCCTTCATCCTGAGTAAGTGTAACCTCCTCCTCAGAGATTTCACCTGTTTCCTTATTTTGTACTTTTTTTATTGTAGGTAGAGGAACTATTTCATCATCTAATCTTCCAGCTTGTTGTGCTGCAGCCATTCTTTGTTGACTTTGAAAACCATATTCATCCTGTTTTTCTCTGGAAACACCATATCGTTCAGCAACAACTTCGGCTGTTTGTATCATAGAATAATAAAGTTCAGGTTTATTTGAATCAATCCAAGACTCCTTGGACATGAACTGATTTTGGTGTTCATTTTGAACTAGGCTTATGGATTCTACACCTCCAGCTATAATGGCATCAACACCATCTACTATGACACGTTGCGCTGCCATTGCAATAGTTTGCATACCTGAAGAGCAAAATCTATTAACTGTAGCGCCAGCTGTAGTAACTGGGAGCCCGGCTCTTATAGCAGCTTGGCGTGCTATGTTTCCTCCAGTAGCTCCCTCAGGCATCGCACACCCTATAAGACAATCTTCGGCTTGATTAGGATCCATGTTTGCTCTATCAATAGCATTTTTTATGGCATGTCCAGCTAGTGTTGCTCCGTGTGTGTTATTAAATGCACCCCTAAAAGCTTTTCCAATAGGAGTACGTGCTGTTGAAACTATAACGGCCTCTCTCATTTGTTTTTCCTTTCAATATACTTATATTACTTAAAAGATTTATTTGATGCGGCTAGATCTTCTAGGAGTTTACATACAGGCCACATACCATCACCTGCGTTTCTAAATTTTTTGATATCCTCTACTACTTTAGCAAGACCTATATGTTCTGCATAATGCATTGGACCTCCTCTCCATGAAGGATAACCATAACCATAAATATAGACAATATCCAAATCTGAAGCTCGCAATGCGTATCCTTCTTCTAATATCATAGCTCCTGTATTTACAAGTGACCAGCTTAGTCTATTCAAAATTTCTTCGTCTGAGATATCTCTTTGGACTATCCCTTTTTCTTTTGCGATCTTTGTAAACATTTCATCTACTTCTGGGTCATTAGATGCAGCTCTAGTATTGGGATCATAAATATAAAAACCACGGCCTGTTTTTTGTCCATATCTTCCTATTTCACAAAGTTGGTCAGCAACTGTAGACGTATATCTTAAATTATTATATTTGCCTTCTGTTTTGTGCCTTTTTCTTATTCTCCATCCTACATCGTTTCCTGCTAGATCATTAACTGCGAAAGGCCCCATTGCCCATCCAAAATCATAGATCACTTTATCTATTCTTGCTACTGAGGCTCCTTCTTCTGCCAATGCATGTGCTTGCCTTACATAGTCATGAAACATACGATTCCCAATAAAACCATCACAGTTTCCTGCTAAAACTGGAGACTTCTTTATTTTTTTACCTAGGGCCATAGTGCTTGCAATAATTTCTTTACTAGTATTATCTCCTCTAACAACTTCTAATAGTTGCATAACATTTGCAGGGCTAAAGAAATGTGTTCCAATAACATTTTCCGGTCTATTAGTTGCGCTAGCTATAGCATCGATATCCAATGTAGAAGTATTTGAAGCCAATATTGCATCTGGTTTTGCTAATTTATCTATTTTAGAAAAAATTTCTTTTTTAAGTTCCATTTCTTCAAACACTGCTTCTACTATCATATCTGTATTAGAAATAGCATCCCATTCTGTAGTTCCATTTATTAAGGCAAGCCTTTTATCCATTTCTTCTTGAGATAATCTACCTTTAGAGACTGTGTTTCTGTAGTTTTTTTCAATTATATTCATACCTTTTTCAAGTGCTTCTTTATTAGTTTCAATTATTGTAACAGGTATTTTAGCATTAGCGAATGACATTGCTATTCCGCCACCCATTGTTCCACAACCTAGAACAGTAGCAGAGTTCACTTCTCTAGTTTGAGTCTCTTTAGGAACATCAGGAATTTTGGTTGCCCCTCTTTCAGAAAAAAACATATGTATTAGAGAAGTACTTTCTTCTGAATCATGGCATTCAATAAATAATTTCCGTTCATTCTTAAGGCCTTCATCGAATTCGAGATTTGTAGCGCCTTCTACTGCAGCAATACATCTCATAGGTCCTTCTCTTCCCCTCATTTTTTTTGACACCATAAGTCTGGCTTTATTAAATACTTCAGGGTCAGCACTAGTTATCTTGTCATTTAAATCTCTTACTCTTGGATGATTAGATTTGTTTATTTTCTCTATAGAAAAGGCAATGGCATCTTCTAGTAAATCGTTTTCTGATATTGAATCTACTAAACCTAGTTCTAAGGCATAAGAAGCATTTATTGGATTACCCGAAGTTATCATTTCTATAGCCTTTTCTGGACCAACTAATCTTGGTAGTCTTTGCGTTCCTCCAGCCCCTGGTAAAAGGCCTAATTTGACTTCAGGTAGTCCTAAACGTGTAGTTTTTATGGCTATTCTGTAATTGCAACCCATGGCAACTTCTAGTCCTCCACCTAACGGAGTTCCGTGTAGTGCAGCTACTATGGGTTTTGTAGAATTTTCATATTTCTTTATTACTTCATTTAGGTCTGGATTTTTCATGGGTTTTCCAAATTCAGAAATATCTGCTCCAGCCATAAAAGTTCTTCCTCCTCCTATTAATACAATAGATTCAATAGTTTTATTTTGTATGCATTGGTCCAAACAATTAACTAATCCAGACCTTACATTAGCTGACAAAGCATTAACTGGCGGATTGTTAACCTGTATTATTCCTACGTTGTTCTTAATTATAAGCGAAACTGGTGAATCCATCTGTAATTTCCTCCCAATAGAAACATTATAAAGAAAAATTTATTTCATAAGCAGCACAATAATATAATAATATCGAAAATGAAAAGTCAATCTTAACCAAGGCTTAGATTTTTAAGGTATATTTTTATATAGGTATAATTGTTTCATGTTGTTATTTTTTGTATTATAAGGATATATGTGGGGGCGTAGCTCAGCTGGATAGAGCACCTGATTCCTAGTTTTAAAATTGGGCACTTTATTGGAAACAATTTATGTGAATCGACTTAAATTAGGGGAAACCTTTAAAATGGCAATCCCTAGCCAAGTTCCTCTTTGAGGAAAAGGTATAGAGACTAAACAGGTCGAACCTAAACCAACGTAAGCTGGTATGGTTAAGAGAAAGTCCAGACTACAAACACCACTAATGGTGGTAGTGAAAACTATAGTAGTAAGAATCAGGGGGTCGGAGGTTCGAATCCTCTCGTTCCCACCAAAAAATTATAAAAGAAACTTTAGATATTAGAATAATAAAAATATACAAGAATGAGCTGGTTAAAGTTTAAGATTATTTTTTCAAAGGAAAAAGAAGAGAAGAATGACGAGGGTAATCTCACTAATAATTGCCATATATATTTTAGTCACAGAAGTATTAGCAAATGAATATTTTATAGATGCTTATGGAGAAATTGTCCTTAGAGAAAAAATAATTTTACCAGGTGAAATAGAAAAAGTTATTATAAAGTCTGAGTCATACTGGGTAGATAATCTAGGAGATTACGGTGAAATATTTTGTGTGGGAGGCTATGATAAAATACAAAATAAGGTAGATTTAAAACTGGTTTGCGAAGGTGTAAACCAAAACGAAGAAAAGTTTTGGGGGGCCACAAGCCGAACTTCAGACATGGAAGCGGGTACAGGTAAATTTGAATACATTGCTGGAAATGGAAAATATAAGGAGCTTATTGGAATTAAGTGTAATTTTGCCATAAGATATTTTCGTAAAACAAAAAGTTTTTATAAGCATAAGTGTCTCTTGAACAACCTAAATAATTAATTAGCTCTTAAAATATTTTATATATTAGCTAGGTTCGGCACAAGCACTGCTCCAAGGAGAAGACAAAAAGGTAACCCCTTCTCTGCTACCTTTATAGTCTCTTAGAATGTTAGGGCAAGCATATAAAGATGGATAAACTACATCATCCATTTCGGTTGTATTCCAAATATTTGTTATATCTTGTTTTATATTTTTTGGAAGTTGTGAATTTATAGTTAATGTTGAACTTCCACTTACATCTATTCTAGGAAAAGCTATAGCTTTATCTATAGGCATATTATAATCAATCAGGAAAGAAATTAATTGAAATACAGATGGAAAAATGCGGCGTCCTCCAGATGCCCCTAATGCAAAATTACCTAAACGAGTATTTGTTAATATTATAGGGCACATGTTGCTTAAAGGTGTTTTAGCTGGCCAGATTGAATTTGGTTTTGAAGGTTGTGGGTCGAACCACATTATTCCATTATTCATTAAAAATCCAAGAGAAGGCATTAACACCTTACTTCCAAAAACAGATAATAATGTTTGGGTAAGTGAAACTATATTTCCATTTTTGTCTATTACACTAATATGTGTGGTGCATGTATCTGATCTGTCGTCGCCTAGCTTAGTTAATCTTTCCTCATAAGTTTTAAAAAGAATATCTATATATTCTATATAAGATTTGCTATCTGGATATGAATCATGAGAGATATTAGAACTAGTAATTTTCTTCAAAGCATCTATTAAAGAAGGTCCTGCCGTTAAACCATCGGCAAAAAATACATCAGTATCTCCGTGCCTATACTTTCCTGCTTCTCTTATGTTAGATTTATAATTTTTTAAATCTTCTTTGCTTATGCATCCATTAAGATCATTCATATCTTTAATTATCGTATTTGCTATATCTCCAATATAAAAATCTTCTGGACCAGCATCCCTTAATCTTTGTAATGTGCTAATTTGTTTTTCATTTATTAAATATAGCGGATTTTCAGGAAGGTTACTGATAGGAGTAAATCCGTTTGGCAGGAAAAAATTCTTTGAACTATTATACTTACTAAGGTTTTCTGATTCTGTTGCAATTCTAAGAGTTGTATACCAGTCAACTAATAACCCTCTCTTTGACACTTGTATTGCTGGTTCTATTACTTCTTTCCATGAAAAATTTCCAAAATTAGTTAAGGCAGTTGAAAGACCAGCTATGTTTCCTGGAGTAGCAAAAGAAAAAGGGCCATGAATATTTCTATCTTCAAACACCTTTGGCCAACCAAAAAGATCTTTATCTATAAAATCACCACATAATTTATAATCTTTTATATTCAGATTTATTGGTGATTTCATGCTAAAATCTATGCAATGGGCTAGTTTTGTTTTAGCATTGTAATAAAGCATAAATCCACCACCACCTATACCACTCATCCATGGTTCAATGACTCCTATAGAAAGGGCAGTTGCGATAGCAGCATCAACCGCATTGCCTCCAGACTCCAATATATTGGCTCCAATACGTGAAGATTCATAATGTTGTGATACAACAATTCCTTTATTAGAAACGACAGTATCTTTTGAAGTTTTCCAGGTTTCTATGAAATTATTATTCATGTATATTCTCGTATAATAATTGTTTTTATAAAAATTATAACTTTTAGAAAATTTTCAGTAAAATAGAAAATGAGAATAAGGATTTAAATAATTGTCAAACGAAACACAAAATATAAGAATATTCTCTTATTTGCCTAATCCAAGAGTATGGAAAGCTACCATTACTGCAAGAATATTAGGGATAAAACTAGATTTGAGAGGGTCCACTCCTAGGGATTTAAAAAACTGGCTGTGGGATTTTGATGCTAAGTTACTTACTAAAGAAGAGAAAAAATTATATTTAAATGTAAAAATTCAAGGAAAAACAGGATTTTCTGAAGCATTATACAAGACTATGAATTTCATGGAATTACATCCTTTTGGAACTGTCCCTGCTGCATTTAGCCCTCTAGGGGACATAGGTATATTTGAATCTAATAGTATAATGAGATTAGTAGCAAGATTAGGAGATAAAACTAGCAAGATATACGGTGATAATATTTATGAAAGTTCTCGTATAGATAGTTTTTTGGATACATCGCTAATTTTTTCTATTTCATCACAAAGATATTTACTTTCTATAAATAATAATTCATTTACTGATGGCATAAGAGAAGAGGCTAAGGAAGCATTTTATAAATATATGTCAGGTATTGAAATTGCATTAAAAAATCCTGAAAAATCATATATTTATGGGGAATATTTAACCTTGGCTGATATTTGTTTTTTTTGCGAATATGCTTTATTTTCTAGAGAAAAAGTTACTCCAAAACATTTTATGGAAAAAAAATGGAATCCTATAATAGACGAAGAGTCATGTAACAGATTTCCAATAGCTATAAATCACTTTGAGAATTTAGGAAAAAATAAATACTTTAAGCCTGATAGCTATGAATATATAGAAAACATTAACTCTCAAGTTATGTAGTTTTTTAAATATAAAATTATACTCCTCTAATGAGCCCTCTATATGGAAGGGCTTCATAAATTTCTAATTTTAGTAAATTTAATTTTACAAAAGGAAGCGCTGACGCTTTGTTTAGAATCTCTTCTTCGCTATTTGCCTCAATTACAGCAATGGCACCCTTACCATCCCCTCTTGAATACATTTCTCTAATAAAACCATCTTTATATAACTTTACTGCAATATCTGCTTCTTCATCAGAATAGGGTGCAAATTTTTCAGGTGGTTGATTTGGATCCTTTGTAAATATAACTATATATTTCATTAATCTTCCTCTTTTGTAAGTTAGACTTTATAATAGTACAATTAGGATTATTTAAGATTATATGATGTAGAGAGAGATGAGCAAGAATATCTTGTAGAATGTATTTGCTCTCACAAAAATTCTTGCTCATAAAGTTATACGACTAAAATATTTTAATTTTTAGTAAATACTGGAACTTAGATCTTAGTTTTAAGGACACGGGGACGTATATTTTTTGTGTACTTTATTAATATCAGATAATATGCTTTCTGAAAGTGAAACAGTAACACTATTTATGTTAGATTTCAGTTGTTCGAGTGTAGTTGCGCCTATAATATTTGATGTCAAAAAACCTTGCATATTTACAAAAGCTAGTGCCATTTGTGCTGGATCTAAATTGTAATTAAGTGCAATCTCTATATAATTTTTCGTAGCAGACTCTGCTTGTTCTCCAGTATATCTTTTAAACCTTTCAAAAAGGGTGAGTCTAGCTTCAGCTGGAATTTTACCATCTAAATATTTTCCAGATAAAACACCAAAAGCTAAAGGAGAATAGGCAAGTAACCCGACATGTTCCCGAAATGAAATTTCTGAAAGCCCGATTTCGAAGGATCTATTTAATAAGTTATAGGGATTTTGTATAGATACAATTCTAGGAAGGTTATAATTTTTTGCGAGTTCTAGAAAGTGCATTACGCCCCATGGTGTTTCATTAGATAAACCAATATATTTTATTCTTCCTGCTTCTACATGTGTTGCTAAAGCTTCAAGTGTTTCTATTATTGGAGTGTCATCCGCTCTTGGACTGTGAGTATAACCTAGAGATCCAAAATTATTTACAATTCTTTCAGGCCAATGTATTTGATATAAGTCTATATAGTCAGTATTTAATCTAGAAAGACTAGCTTTTAGAGCATCATTTATATGTTTTTTGTTTAGAATAGGACCGCCACGAATCCAATCAAGACCAGGTGGCCCAGATGCCACACTACTAGTTCTTCCTGCAACTTTGGTAGCTATAACAATTTTTTCTCTATTAGTTTTATTTTTGTTTATCCAAGATCCAATATATTCTTCAGTTTTATGGCAAGTTTCTTTCATTGGAGGAACAGGGTACATTTCAGCTGTATCTATAAAGTTTATACCATTATCTAATGAAAAATCTAACTGTGAGTGTGCTTCTTCTTCAGAATTTTGTTGGCCCCAAGTCATGGTTCCTAAACATATTTCTGATACTTTTATATCTGTTGTCCCGAGATTCTTTAAACGCATAATTCCACCTTTGATATATTAATAAATAGTTTTTTTAAATTTTTAGTTTAATTTAATGATGTAATTTTTTTTAAATCAACTTTAATCTTTAAAAATTAGTTCAAATAAGTTTATATTGAGAGATTATTCAAAAATAAAGAAATAAATATGGCGATCACTTTACATCAAATAAGAATTTTTTGGGCAGTAGCACAAGCTCGTTCTTTTACAAAAGCATCTAAATTATTGGGATTGGCTCAACCCTCCTTATCTCAGCAAATTGCTAAACTAGAAGAAGAAATAGGAACACAGTTGTTTATTAGAGGGCACACCAACATGTCACTTACAGAAGCCGGGGGCTTTCTTAAAAAGAAATCTGAAGTAATAATTTCGAATGTAGATGAAGCAAGCTTGGGTCTTTCAGAATATGGAACTGGTAAACGAGGCATAATATCTGTGGGATCTTTATCTTCTGTTGCACGTAATATTTTACCTGCTGCAATTAAATTTTTAAACGAAGATTATCCAAATTATGAAATAGATATTTTAGAAGTTGCTCCTTCAGAGGCAATAGATTTACTATATAGCCGAAGGTTATCTATAGCACTTTTAGCGTCTGACTCTGTTGCTTCCTCACAACTTTCATTTAAAAAACAAGAAGTATTTTCTGATCCATATGTTTTAGCGGTTCCAAAAAAGATAGAACTTAATTCAGTTTCAAGTAAAGAAGAGTTTACTGAGGAAGATAAAAATATACTGGGTTCTACTATACAGTTTGAATTTGGAAACCAACACAAGAGAAGAATAGAAGAATGGACATCAGAAACCATGATGACACCTAAGGTTGTTGCTCGAACTAGGACCTATGAGGTAGCTTTATCAATGGTACAGTATGGTTTGGGGATAGCTGTCCTTCCAGCTCTTACTGCATCAATAGGCCTTGGGAAAGGGTATGAGGTCAATCTGTATAAGACAAATTTACCTGAAAGAAAGGTTGTTGCTTTGGCGCCTGGCCAGTATGCGAGAGTTGAACCTTACACATCATTTATATCATCACTTCGAAAGGCAGGAGCTAAGATAAAGCTTCCCTCTATGCAGCCTATGCCAAAATACTTTAGTAGCTTAGGTAGCTAGCGCTGAGTCTATAGGCTCTTCCTATAATAATAATAGATACAGTTTTAATATAAGATGACCTAACCTTTTAAATGAACAAACGTTTGTAAATAATGGAGTATTTATTATGTGGAATAAACCAGAAGTTCGTGAAATAGCAGTTGGCCTTGAAATTAACTGTTATGCCTGTGCAGAGCTTTAATTCTTAAAGAAGTTCAGTTCGACAGGTAAGCAATATTTGCTTTACCACGTTTTTTTAAAGCCAACTGGATGACCAGTTGGCTTTATTGTTTTAACTGATTTTCTTTTTTGATATTGGTATAAAGAATAATGTTATAGGTATTAATAAAAACATAAATACAGCAATCCATAGAGTAACCTCATTGAAAGCAATTACTGCTGATTCTCTGTAAGCTATTTCTGATAAAATTTTAGTTTTAGCCATAATTCCTTGAGGGGATCCTGAACTGATACCTGATATTACAGCGCTAGAATTTTTTGAAAAATCATAAAATGCTTTTGAGGCGCCAGACACAGATTCGCTCATAGATAAATAATGTACTTGTGTTCTCGAGTAAACTAATGTGTTTGAGGCTGCTATCCCTATTGCAGCCCCAAGTCTCATCATAAGACTGAAGAGTCCACTTGCATTCTTTATGGAACTTTCAGGCAAATATCCAATTGAAAGGTTTAAGATTGGTAAAAAACATAGCTGAGCTGCTAGACCTCTAACTATCTGAGGAATCATAATTTCTTCTAAACCAACACCGGAGAACAAATGTCCTTGGAGCCATGTTCCAATAGCTAATAAGATAAAACCTATGCATGCAACTGCTCTTCTAGTCATAATTTTAAGAAATATCCAGGCTATAAACCCTGATAAAAATTGACAAAATCCAATTACAAACACCATCATACCTATAGTTTGACTATCAAATCCCCTAATTTGTGCTAAAAATATAGGTAGCAAATATGCAGGGGCAAATAAAACTATACCCCAAGTAAATACTAAAATGGAGGCAATAAAAAAGTTTCTATTTGAAAAAACTCTTAGGTCTACAATAGAGTCTTTGGTTGTATAGGATCGAATTAAAAAAAATATAAGTGTAACAAATGCTATGGCACTTGCAGAAGATATATATATTGAATCAAACCAATCAGCCCTCCTTCCTTCTTCCAAAACCCAAAGACCACAACCTAAAGTAATAGAAGCTAAAATAATTCCTGGAAAATCAATTTTTTTAAGTAGTTTTTTATCAGCCTTGTCAAAATTTCCATATGTCCAAACAAATGCTCCTACTAATAGTGCAGGAATAGAAGTGGCCATAAAAACCCATCTCCAAGAAATAATTTCTGATAAATAGCCTCCCATAGGAGGGCCTAAAGCGGACGCTAAAGTAGCGATGAAACCCACTACTATAGTAATAGTTTCTTGTTCTTCTTTGGGATACAAAGTAAAAAGCACTACAAACATTGCAGGCATCATACCTCCCCCAAAGAATCCTTGAAAAACTCTAAAAATGATCATGGATTCTATATTCCATGCAAAACCACAGAGAACTGACATAAAAGAAAAACCTAAAGCACAAATAGTAAAAAAAACCTTGGTAGAGAGGGCTCTCATTAGCCATCCTGAAAGAGGTAACATTATTACTTCAGCTATTAGGAAAGAACTTAAAACCCAACTAATTTCATCTGGGCCTGCAGAAAGAGCTCCTTGGATGTTTTTATACGCACTAGCAATATTTTGAACACTTATAAGATTTAAAAGCATTCCAATAGACATTGCCCAGAAAGCAAGTCTTTTTTTTATATCTTTTTTATAAGTTTTATCAATTAGATTTTTTCCTAGTATTAGTTATTTATATTTCCATTAATAGCGTCAGGTGCTCTTGTATTAATTGATGCAATAACTGACATTCCAGGAACCATTTTCCCTACCAATTCATTAGGGATCGTAAGGGAAATTTTAACTGGTACTCTTTGCACTACCTTTACAAAGTTTCCAGAGGCATTTTGAGGCGGTAGCAAGCTAAATGAAGCTGCGGAAGCAGGAGATAGTGAAAGTACTTTTCCTTTTATTTTTATTTTGGGAAAGGCATCAATCTTAACAGATACTTCTTGACCCTCTCTTATATTTTCTAGCTGGGTTTCTTTAAAATTGGCTATAACCCATATATCTTCAAGTGGCACTATAGACATAAGTGGCCAACCATCCTCCATATATACTCCTGGTTCTACTATTCTGTTAGCTATAATACCTGAAATAGGAGCTTTAACTATGGTGGATTTAAGATCTGTTTCTGCTGCATTTAAAGCTGCGTTAGTGGCCTCTAATCTTGCAGATCTATATTCCTTTTCAGCTTGAAGGCGTGTTTTTTCTGATAATATTTTTTCTATTTCAGCCTTAAGTACTGCTCTAGATCTTTCAATTGTAGTTACTTCTGCTTCGGCTTGCGCTGCTTCATTTTGTGCCATTGTATAAGTAGCTTCAGCTGTATCAAGACGAGCACGCGTTGCTGTTTTTGATTCATAGAGTTTTCTTGCTCTATCTCTTTCTAAAGCCGATAAATTACGGTTGGTTTTACGAGCTGCTAATGCATATTTTGCACTTTTTGATTTTGAATCTATTAATTTCATTCTTTCTTTTGCTTCTTTAACTGAGATATCTACAGC
>CAYMQD010000261.1:0-4701 GCA_964392475.1 uncultured Alphaproteobacteria bacterium | reverse complement strand
TGTAAATTTTTTTATGAATTCTAAATCAAAAGCTCGACTTTGATTTTTAAACTCTAATAAAACTTTGCCTGAACTAAGATTGTGTAATTCAAAATAAGTGTTGTTATTTTCCATTAAACACGTTCTATTATAGTGGCTGTGCCCATTCCTGCACCAACACATAAGGTTATGAGTGCTGTGGTTTTGTTGCTGCGTTCTAATTCTTCTAATGCTGTTCCAAGTAACATAGCGCCTGTTGCTCCTAAAGGGTGACCCATAGCTATCGCTCCTCCGTTTATATTTACATTTGCACTATCTAATTTTAGAGCATCCATTAATCTAAGAACTACTGCGGCTAATGCTTCGTTAACTTCATATAGGTCTATATCATTTGCACTCATACCACATCTTTTTAAGATTTTTTTTGCAGCATGTTCTGGTCCTGTAAGCATTATGGTTGGTTCTGATCCTATAGAACAAAACCCCTTAATCTTAGCTCTAGGTTGCAATCCTTCTTTGCGTCCTGCTTCTTTAGTTCCTAACAAAACTGCTGCAGCTCCATCAACTATTCCAGAGGAATTACCTGCATGGTGTATATGATTAATCTTTTCTATTTCTGGGTAGCGCATTATTGCAATATCATCAAGTCTAGTCTTATTGCCAAAATCTTTAAATGATGGCTCAAGAGATGCCAGGCTTTGCATGGAAGTATCAGGTCTGATATGTTCATCATGATTTAAAACAGTAAGTCCGTTTTGATCCTTAACTTCTATAACACTTTTAGAAAATCTTTTTTCATTCCAAGCTATTTTAGCTCTCGATTGAGATTGTACGGCATAAGAATCTACATCATCACGAGAATAGTTATGTTTGGTAGCAAGTAAATCTGCTGATATTCCTTGAGGAACAAAATAGGTTTCAAAGGCAACTGATGGGTCATGCATCCATGCCCCGCCACTTGATCCCATGGGCACACGTGACATTGATTCTACTCCTCCTCCTATAGTCATGTCAGATTGGCCACTCATTATTTGCCCTGCGGCTATATTACAAGCTTCTAGTCCTGATGCGCAAAATCTATCCACTTGAGCACCTGATACTGATTCAGAAAACTTAGCATCTAATACAGCTAATCTAGCTATATCTCCGCCTTGCTCGTTTACTGGATGAACACAGCCTAAAATAACATCATCTAAATGATCTGTATTTATATTATTCCGCTGTTTTATGGCAGATAAGGCATTAGATGCAAGTTTTATCGGTGTAATTTCATGTAGCGATCCATTAGACTTTCCGCGACCTCTGGGTGTTCTAACTGCATCAAATATAAAAGCATCATTCATAATTTTTCCCAAACTTATTAAAAAATATTTAAACTCAATGTTAAATCCTTTATTACAAAGAACGTCCGATAAGTTCCTTCATTATCTCATTAGAACCACCATATATTCTCTGCACCCTAGCATCTGCAAAAGCGCGGGCAATTGGATACTCCCACATATAACCATATCCTCCATGTAATTGTAAGCATGAATCAATAACCTTACACTGTAATTCTGTAGCCCAAAGCTTAACCATGGCTCCATCTATAGCAGTAAACTCTTTGTCCAAGTGTTTTTCTATACAGTTATTTATATATACTCTTGCTATGGTAACTTCCGTTTTAATGTTAGCTAAAACAAATCTTGTATTTTGAAAATCTAATAGTGGCTTTCCAAATGCATGTCTTTCTTTTACATAAGAAATGGTCCAATTTAAGGCTTCTTCTGCTGATGCTACTGCTTGTATTGCTATCGCTAAACGTTCTTGGGGAAGCTGATCCATTAAATGAAAAAATCCATTTCCTTTATGACCTAAAATATTTTCTGAAGGAAGTATCACATTATCAAAAAACAGTTCCGATGTGTCTTGAGCCTTTAAACCAATTTTGTCTAAATTTTTTCCTCTTTTAAATCCAGGTCTATCTGTTTCACAAATTACCAATGAAGTTCCTTTAGCGCCTTTTTCTTTATCAGTTTTAGCAACAACTATAATAAAATCAGAACATTGACCATTTGTTATAAAAGTTTTGGAGCCAGATAAAATAATTTTGTCATCTTCTAGTTTAGCAGTAGTTTTTATACTTTGAAGATCAGATCCTGTTCCAGGCTCAGTCATAGCAATAGCAGAAATAATATTTCCTGATATCATTCCAGGCAATAGTTTATTTTTTTGTTCTTTAGTGGCATAGTTATATATATATGGCGCGGCAATATCTGAATGAACTGAGAATCCGGGACCTGTAGCTCCTGCTCGTGCCAATTCTTCTACTACAATTACATTATACCTAAAGTCCTCACTTCCTCCATACTCTATAGGTGCGTCAGGACATAATAACCCTGCACTTCCAGCAGAATACCATAATGATTTTGGAACTCATCCTTCTTTTTCCCATATATGGTGGTAAGGGCTAATTTCTTTTGCTATAAATGTACGTACAGAATTTCTAAAAATGTCATGTTCTTCTTCAAATAAACTTCTTTTGGCCATTATATTCTCCTAAGTATTGATATTAGACTATTTTTTTATAAAAATGCATTATTCTATAAAAATAATTTTTTAAATAATTTCTGAGGTGGTTATGTCAAGAAATAGAAATAGAGTTTGGCGTTTAATCTCACGTCCTAAAGGTAGATTTAATAAAGAAAATTTTGTTTTTTCAGAAGAAAAAATTCCAGTCCCTGGAAATAACGAAGTTAAAATAAGAACATTATATGTATCATTAGACCCAACTCATAGAATTTGGATGAGTGATATTGACCAGTATATGCCTCCGATTGAACTTGGAGAAATTATTAGATCTGGATCATTAGGTATAGTTGAGGAGAGTAGATCTTCTAAGTATAATGTTGGTGACATAGTATTAGGATTATGGGGTTGGCAAGATTATTCTGTAGTTAAAGATAATGATATTAGACACAAAGTAGTTCAAAACCCTAAGATACCTTTAACTGCTTGGATTAGTGTTTTAGGATCTACAGGAATTACTGCATGGATAGGTCTACATTTAATAGATTTAAAAGAAAAAGATACAATAGTGATAAATTCTGCTGCTGGAGCAGTAGGACAAGTAGCAACTCAATTGGCTCGCAACAAAGGTTGTAAAGTAATAGGAATTGCAGGTAGTAACGAAAAGTGTGAATGGCTTCTAAAGGTAGCTAAAATAAGTAAGGCTTTAAATTATAAGCAAGATCGTGCGGATTTTATTAGACAATTTGATTCTGCCTGTCCAGAAGGTATAGACGTTTTATTTGAAAATGTAGGTGGAGAACTTCTTGATGTATCTCTTAAAAGGTTAAATGTATTTAGTCGAATAGCACTATGTGGTTTAATATCTGAGTATAATTCTATTGATAAATCCACAGGGCCAAAACTATTTAGAAACCTTCTTATGAAACGTGTAAGACTTCAAGGTTTTATTGTCTCAGATCATTTAGACTTATGGGAAACAGCCCGCAGAGAAATTTCAGAACTAATACTAAAAAACCAGCTTAAATGGAGAGAAGACGTTGTATTAGGGTTGGAAAAAGCTCCTGAGGCGTTGCATAAAATATTTGATGGTAAGAATGAAGGTAAACTTATGATAAAGGTATCTGATGTAGACTAAGCTTAAAATTGTGTATAAGAAAATAAAACATATATGTAATATATATACTTAAAACTTTTGAAAATCATGAAACGCATAAAAAAAATAAATATTTTTTCTATTATTATTGCTCAGGCATTTATTTTTAATGATTTAAGATCAGAGCCTTTAAAAATTGCTGACTACAATGCTTTTTTATCTAATGGAAGTGTGAATGAGAAAATTATGGCAGCTAGGGATCTTGGAAACATGTCTTCAAGTGCTATAAAATCTATACCAAACTTAGTAGCTGCTTTAGAAAGTGACTCTGATCATGAAGTTAAAATGGAAGTAATAAGGGCAATAGAACGAATAGGAGGAGACGCAAATTTATCTGTTCCTTCTCTTGTGAATGCTCTAAACGATACTAGACCAGAAATAAGATGGGCGGCAGCTGGAGCATTAGTTTCATTTGGTAAAAAATCTGTAATAGCTGTTCCAGCTTTGGTAAATTTATTAGATGATGAAGAAAAATATGTAAGATCTGCGGCTGCTGGAACTTTAGGTAAGATGGGAAACGTTGCAGCAAAGGCACTTGTAGCATTAGCGGATAAAAAAAAAGATACAAATGAAAAACTTACTATCAGTTGTATTAAATCTTTAGGGGCTCTAGGATCTTATGCTTATTCCTCTGTACCATTTCTAATTAAAATATCTTCTTCATTGGATGAACAAATAAGGCTGGAATCAATAAAATCGTTACGAAAAATTGGAGCAGATAAAAGTTTTCCTGGTGAAATAGGATGGGTAGTAGAACCTAGCGAAAGGGTATGGCCAAAAGCGGCCGTAAGTGCAGTTAGACACCAAAAACAGCCAATTCTAAGAGCAGAAATGGAAAAAAAAATTAGTCAAATATTAATTCAAAACATAAATGATAAAAACATTGAAATTCAATATCAATCTTTAAAAGGTTTATCTGCATTAGGAAAATATGCATCCCCAGCTAAACCTTCATTAATAAATCTTTTAGGGAGTACAGATCCTAGAATTAGAAAAGCTTCCTCTGAAGTTCTCGTGGCTATGGATGACTCTGGCCACGTAGCTATACCAGATCTTGT
>CAYMQD010000260.1:0-5137 GCA_964392475.1 uncultured Alphaproteobacteria bacterium | reverse complement strand
CATAGGGTTGTTCATTTGATATATCTTTATTTTCAAAATATATTTTACCACTTTTAGACGATATAATACCCATTATGGAGTGTATAGTTGTAGTTTTTCCCATTCCGTTTTTCCCGAGAATGGATACACATTCTCCTATTGATATTTTAATACTAACGTCATATAAAATTTGACTTGATCCATAAAAAGAATTTAAGTCTTTTATTTTTAACACCTTCTACTCCTCTCCCAAATAAACCTTTCTAACTAATTTATTATTTTTAATTTCGTTTATTTTTCCAGATGCCAATATATTTCCATTAGCCATAACAGTTATACGATCCGCTAATTTGAAGACTGTATCCATATCATGCTCAATTAGTAGAATGGAACATTTTTTCTCTGATTTTAATTTTTTGATAATCTTTATAATTTTTTTACTATCCTCTTTACCAACACCCGCCATTGGTTCATCTAAAAGTAACAGTTTAGGGGTAATCACCACTGATAAAGCTAGGTCTAGAAGCCTTTTATCGCCATGCGATATATTAGAGGCTAGATCATCTTTTTTTTCTTCTAAGCCTACCATCTGTAAGACATTATTAGCGATATCAATAAAATCTTTTTCTATGAATGAAAATTTCCAAAAGTTAAATGCAATATTCATTTTTGATTGTATAGCGATAATTATATTTTCTATAAGCGTAAAATTTAAAAAAATATTAGTTATCTGAAAGGATCTGCCAAGACCTATACTAGACCTTTTAGGAATTTCCAAATTTGTTATATCTTTACCATCAAATAAAATATTTCCTTTATCAACTCTTAACTCACCGCTTATTAAATTTATTAAAGTAGTTTTCCCAGCACCATTAGGTCCAATCAAAGCATGAATTTCATTATTTTTAACGTTAAAAGATACATTATTTGTTGCAGAAATTCCCCCAAATTTTTTAGAAATATTTAATATATCTAGTATTAATGTATTCAATTAGAATTCCTTTTATTAAAAATATTTAAGAGTTTTCCTTTGGGAAAAAAAACTAAACTTATTAAAATTGGCCCAAATATTATCATCCAGTTATCACCATATCCTGGAAAAAAATTATCCAATAATTGAGGTAAATATTCTTCTAGTAAAACAAATGCAGCTGTTCCAAATATGGGCCCATATAATGTTCCAATACCTCCAATTATAACTATTATAATTAATTCTCCAGAGCGTGACCAATGCATAATATTGGGAGCTATATATTCGTTTAAATTTGCATATAAGAAACCTGCTAAACCACAAATTATAGAAGCTATCACGAAAGCTGATATTTTAAATTTAAATACATTTACACCTAATGATTTGGCTCTATCTTCATTAGATTTAATCGCTTGAATGGTAATACCAAATCTAGATCTAACAATTTTAACTATAGAAAATAAGCTAATAATAAAAATAATACATATTAGATAATATAAATTGATGTCCTCATTAATATCAATTAAATGAAAATATGATCTAGAAATATTCATTCCGTCATCACCACCTAGCGCTTCAAGGCTCACAAAGAAAAAATAAATCATCTGTGCAAAGGCCAATGTGATCATTATAAAATACACTCCTGTTGTTCTTATAGATAATGATCCAATAATAAATCCTAAAAACCCTGAACATAAAATGCATAGCAATAGCTGTATCCATCCATTGTCTATGTTATAAAAATTTAATATTCCTATTGAATAGCCACCTATTCCTAAAAATACTGCATGGCCAAGACTAATCATGCCAGCGTAACCTAAAATTAGATTTAAACTTAATGCCGCAATAGAAATAACCATAATTTTTGCAACTATATCATTTATATATGGCTGATTTATAAAACTACTGTAAATAGGCATAAAGATAAAAATAATCACTATTAGAAGTAAATATTTATATTTTAATATATAAGAAGGCATTTTAATACTTTTTAGTAAATAAGCCATTAGGCTTTATAAGTAAAATTAAGGCCATCATCAAATATACCAGCATAGATGAAAGTGCTGGACCTGCTCCATCTGCATGCGAAGGATCTAAAAATATACGAAGTAATGTAGGAAGAAATACTCTACCTACAGTGTCTAAAATACCTACTAACATAGCAGCTATAAATGCCCCATGAATTGAACCAATTCCTCCAATAATTATTACTACAAGAGATAAGATTAAGAAAGAGTCACCTATTGAGGGTTCTACGGATGTTAAAGGAGCAAGCATCATTCCTGCAATGCCTGCTAATACAGCTCCTACAGAAAATAATAATCTAAAGAGAATTTTTATGTTTATCCCTAATGCGGATACCATAACTGAATCTGTGGAACCAGCTCTTATATACATTCCAATACGTGATTTATTAATCAGTATGTATACGAAAATAGCAAATAAAATTCCAATTAAAATTATGAACAACCTATATATAGGTAAAGATAATCCTTCAAAAATCATTATTTGGCCAATAAGAAAGTCAGGTATATCAGAATATAATGGTAAGGTTCCAAAAATAATTGTAATGAGTTCATTGAAAAATAAAATAAGTCCAAAAGATACTAAAACTTGGTCTAAGTGATCCCTCTTATATAAGTATTGCACAATTAATATTTCTATCAAATAGCCGATAATAAAAGTAATCGGTATAGCAATTAAAATTCCTATAAAAAAATTATTAAATATTATAGTAAAATATGTAGATAAATAAGCTCCAATCATAACTTGAGAGCCGTGCGCAAGATTGATAAAATTCATAATACCAAATATTAATGTCAATCCTGAAGACACTAAAAATAAGGCCATACCGTATTGAATACCGTTAAATAGCTGTTCAGCAAAAGAAACAAAAGTCATGGGTAAGGCAAATTCCAAATCTAATTATAATAAAAGATTAACTTTTAACTATAGACTACAATCTTTTGCGAAGAAATCTCTATGGTTTTCAAAAACTGTTTCAACTATTTTAGTAGTATATACGCCATCTTGATCAAGGATTACTTTTCGTAAATATATATTTTGAATAGGAAATTGATTAGAATTCATACTAATTTTTCCTCTAGTGGTGTTTATTTGGTTTTTATTGAGTGAGTTTCTAATATTTGCAATATTCTTAGATTTAGAATCTTTTACTGCTTGCTCAATCGCCAAAATTGTATCATAAGCTTGAGCAGCATAGAATGATGGGTATGTGTCATATTTCTTCTTATAGTTTGAAACAAATTCATTGTTTATAGGGTTATTTATATCCTGACTCCATGTTTGTGTTCCCAGTATACCTAAAGCATTTTTCTTTAATGCTGGAAGAGAAATAGCATCTAAGACAAATGCTGTGTAAAGTTTGGAGTATCTGTCCATATCAGATTGCTTCCATTGCTTAATAAAGTTTATTCCCATACCTCCTGGTTGAAATATAAAAGTAGCTGGAGGATTTTTAACTTTTAAAGCTGATAACTCTGCTTGAAAATCACTTTGCCCCAGTTTTGTGTATACTTCACCTGATATTTTTCCTTTATAGTAACGCTTAAAACCATTTAACATATCTTTACCTGCTTGGTAATTAGGCGCTATTAAGTATACTTCATTGATACCCTTATCGTTCATATACTTTCCCATTGCTTCGGGCGTCTGATCATTTTGCCAAGAAAGGGAAAAAAAATTCTTGTTGCATAATTTTCCTGCAACTAAAGAGGGTCCTGCATTAGAGCTTATTAGTAATACATTATTTTTTGTAACCGTTTTATGGATAGCCATCAGTACGTTTGACCATATTATTCCTGCAACAATATCTACTTTTTCTTTCTTTATAAGTCTGTTTGCTAATTGTTTAGCTAAATCAGGTTTTCTTTGATCATCAACAAAAATTACCTCTACATCATAACTATCTATTTTGCCATTTAATTTATCAACAGCCAGGTTAACCGCATTTTTCATCTGAACCCCAATGCTTGATGCAGGGCCAGAAAGGGTAGTCATAAAGCCAATTTTAAGTTTTTCTGCTTTAAGTGAGGAACTTATTAGCGATAAGATAATAAAGGAAAATATTAAATTTCTCATGTTATTTCTCTACCTTACATATGGATAATCAATTGCGAGATTATTGATACCTCTTCTTGGTGATGCAATCCAATTAGCAGTTTTACCTGGTTCATAAACTGGCACCATAAGTTCATTAATATAATTTTTATCAATTTGAATAGGTAAATATTCTGAAATATTTTTATCAAAATCCTCTTTACTAAGCATATTTCCCTCAGGAGTAAAATATATATTATTCCAATTACCTATACTTCTATTAAATCTAACGGAAGGTAATGTCAGAAAATAGCTAAAACCATTCTTTTTAATCATTCTATTCCATCTTTTTAGACCTATATTACAGTCATTGATATATGCATTTCGAGTTATATCATTTATTGCATTTCTGATAGGAACAGACTCTTTAATTATTTTATTATTTTCTCCAAATTTTTCTATTTCTATGTAAGTATCACTTTCTATGTGATCCGTGTATTTAAACTCATCTGGTCTACCTTTTAAACAGTTAGAAAAGGCTAATGCTGCATTTGATGAAACTTCTGAACCAAATAAGTCTAGTGAAGATGAAAACCAAAAATTAATATATTTTTGAATAGTTGGTAAATCAATAACTCTATTTTTCCTTAATAAATATGGATCATCTGTGTTCAATTTTTTCATAACAAATAAAGTTCTATCTATAATTCTAGCTATACCACTATCTCCTACTTGCATATGATGTGCTTCTTCAGTCAACATAAATTGGCATGTCCTGGCTAAAGGATCAAAACCACTTTCTGCCAACGACTTAAGCTGAAACTTTCCGTCTCTATCAGTAAAATATGTAAACATAATAAAGCTCACCCAATCAGTAATTGGTTCATTAAAAGTACTTAAAATTCTTGGATTATCAATATCTCCCGAATGTCTTTCCAACAATCCTTCTGCTTCTTCCCTTCCATCTCGACCAAAATTGTCATGTAATAAATAAACCATAGCCCATAGATGCCTTCCCTCTTCTACATTAACTTGAAATAAATTTCTTAAATCAAATAGCGATTGGCATGTTTTACCCAACCGTCTTTGTTGTTCTACGGATGCTGGTTCTGTATCACCTTGAGTAAC
>CAYMQD010000259.1:0-4178 GCA_964392475.1 uncultured Alphaproteobacteria bacterium | reverse complement strand
CTCTTGGACCGTGAAAGTTTTCCCCAATTGTTATTGGGGTTTTGATAATACGAGTTAATTCGCTACAGTGATTTAGGTCATTATATTTTATAGGTTCTTCAAACCATGAAAAACCATAATCATCCAATGCAGTAAGTCTTTCTATCGCTTGGCTATAGTTCATACACTGGTTGAAGTCTGAAAAAATTATAGTATCTTTTCCAGCTCCTTTTGTCACTTCAACTAGAGCATTTAGATCATCCTGTATTGTATTTCTTCCTATTCGTAATTTAAGAGCGTTAAAGTTTCCTTCTGATTTCAGTTTGTGGGCTTGTTCAGCAAGCTCAGAGATAGGATTTAGCCATAGACCTCTAGAATTGTATGTTTTTACATTACCGACTGTGCCACCTAAATGAACGGCTAAGGGATTGTCACATGAATTCGCATAAGCATCCCAAAAAGCAATATCTAATCCTGCAAGGGCATAAAGTCCTATACCGCTATACCCTAGTAATGACAAGGATTTCATTCCCTCATCAAAAAAAGTATTAGGTGATATAACTCTATCTATAAATTTATCTGCCAATGCTCTCATACAAGATGCAATGGCTGGCAACTGTTCAACTAAATAGGGTCCAATATAACTTTTTCCTATAATTCCTGATTTAGTATATACGTCAACACATATGTATGGCCATTTATTGTAAGTCCCTATATGGGCTATTATTGGACTATTTAATGGTAGATTAACTGCTCTTACTTGCAGTTTAGTAAATATTAAGTTTTTATCATAACTCATTTATATTTTCCTTTGTAAATAGAAAGGCATTGAAACATATTTTTTATAAATTATTTTTTCTAATTTTTTAGAGAAAAACCTACTAATTTTTCTAACTCTTTAATAGCTGTTAAGCAACTGGTTACCTTTATAGTTTTTATACCCATATTTCTAGCAGGTTTAAGGTTAATTCCAAGGTCGTCAAGAAATATGGTTTCATTTGCTTTTACATTAAGTTTATCTAATGCAAGTTGATAAATTGATTTGTCAGGCTTTCTTATTCCTATTTTCTTAGATTCTAAAATAAGATCAAAGTTTGACATCACTTTATCAATTTTCATTTTTTGATCATTTGTAACCCAAAATTCTAGATCTTTTATGTTATTTGTAATACATGCACATACCATTTTATTTGAAATTTTATTAACTGCAACTTCCATTTGAGGTCTTATTTTCCCATTTAGACATTTTAGGACCTCCATAGGATCAAGTGCATATGCGCCAATAGAATCAGCTTCTATACGAAAAATCTCTATAAATTTTTTTATATTTATTGTTCCTCTTTCTAACAGAGCCCATGCGTTACTATCGGGATTTGTAGAGTTAATAGTTCTTATAGTATCAGTAGGTAAGTTTAATTTTCTCTCTAGTTTACTAAAAGCATCAAATGGACTTTCTGTAATTACTCCACCAAAGTCCCAAAGTACGGCTTTATATTTCACTTTTTAAATTCCTTTACATTTTAAATTAGGAGGTATTGAACCATAGGACCCAGAGTAATTTATACCCTTGCTATCTGTTCTAACTAAATACAATGGCATTGTTAACCCTGCACCTTTTTTGTCTATAGTAAATTTTTGATTCATAGAGTAAAAGGATTGTCCTAACATTTGATTTATATTACCAAAGCCACCGTATATAGCTAATATTGCTAAATAATTAATAAAAGACAAAGACCCAAATGATTTGTTTTTATTTATTGTATATTTTTCACTTGAATCTAACAGCTTATTGTATATAGAAATTTGATAAATTGAATTAGATCCATAAACTTTTATTCCTTCAGTCAATGTATCATCAATATCAATTAATGCTATATCTGAGTGCTGAGTTATACCTCTATCTATAGCATCTTTAAGCCAATCATTTCCAGCAGCAAAACTTCTAGCTAGTATAATTACATCTACTTTTTCCTTCTTGGAAATTTTATATATTTCTTCACTATTGTCTTCAAAATAATTCAGATTTGAATATCCAAAAGCTAATGAATTCAATTTAGAATTATTAATAATATACTGTGTTAATCTTCTTATATTAGATGAAGTGAGACCAGTATCTCCTACGAATAGAAATCTTTTTCTTCCTGTATTTATTAAGGTCTTAATAAGAGGATATGTAAGTTGAGTTATAGTAGGTCCTAATTGTAGCGTTGAGGCTAAGCAATTTGATGTTAGATTGGTATTGACTAATGAGATATTTGTACCCTTTAGGATGTTAGATGTACTTAGCATAGAAGCATCGCCAAAAGGAGAAAAAATTATATTTACATTTTTGTTTAATAGACTTGTAACTTGTTGTTTAATTAATAAAGGGTCTCCATTATATTCTTCTTTAATAATATAAATTTTCTTTTTAAATAATATGTTTTCTGTATTTAATTCATCTAAAGCACGTTTAATTCCTTTTTCTAACATTTTACTAACTTTATGGTATTGACCTGAGTTGGATAAGAGCAGACCTATAAGAATGTTCTGATCAGCTTTAGATGGATTATTAGATAAAAAAATAGCTGGAAAAGCGCTGGTAATTAATCTTCGTCTAGAAATCGATTTCACTTAATTTTCCTGAAAATTTATAAAATCTTCTATAGTATCAAAATCTTTTAAGATTGAATTATTTTCATGCTCTATTTCATATATGAGATTACTATTCATATGTATTATGCTCTTTGCGCCTGCATCTCCAGATATATTATTAATTTGCGAAAATAAATCGGATGAAAATAAAATAGGTTGCCCCCATTTTCCATGAAACGTTGGTATTATAATTGACCTTCCCTCTATTGGATCAAAAGCAGCAAGCATTTTATTGATTAATTTGCTGTCTATTAGAGGCATGTCACCTAACATAAAAATTGTTGCATCTGCATCTTTAGAAACCAATTTGAGGCCCGTTTTTATAGAACTAGATAGTCCTTTTTTATAAAATTTATTGTAAGTAATTTTAAAATTATTATTTTTAAAAATCTGCTTAACTTTGTTAAAGTTATTTCCAGTAACAATTATAATTTCTTTTATCTCTGAATTTAAAGCTGCGTCTACTACGTGCGAAATCATAGGTTTGTTTTGAAAGAGGTATGTAATTTTATCTTTTTTTCCCATACGTTGGGATAGACCAGCTGCAAGAATAATGGCTGATACTTTAGGTATAAAAACAGATGAAGAAATTGATCTTTTTTGTCCTCTAATATTTGTATCTTTTAACAGTCCACCACAACCCATTTTAGTAATATCTTTTTTAGTTACATTAAGGCCACAACATATACGTTCTAGAACCCAGTCGAAACCATTTAATAAAGGTGATCTAGCGCAACCGGGTAGGCCTATAACATCAACTTTACCAATCTTAGCAATTAATAATAAATATCCAGGATCTACCGGCATCCCAAAGTGAATAATAATACCGTTATTATTTTTTATAGCATAGGGTATGATATCATTTCTATCTACTATTGCGCTTGCTCCACTTAGTAAAATGAGATCTATATCTGTTTTTTTTGTTTTTTGGATTGCATGGGTAATTGAAACTTCATCGTGGTTAATAATTTCTATAGATTTGATTTGAGATTTAAGGTTTTTGATTCTTTTGCTAATTTCTTTAATAGTTTTATCAATGACGCTCTTTTTAGTTTCAGGAAACTTAGTCAGGATGAGATTAGCTTTTTTTGGAATAAATGGTAAAACGGACATTAAAGGTTTTGGAAATTTAGCGGAATTTAAAGCTTTTTTAATTGATTTTTCAGGGGCAGAAAAAGGTATAATTTTTAAAGTTGCTACTATCTGGCCTTCACTTACTATAGTACCCGGCAAGGTTGTTGCGAGTGTAATGGAATCATCAATGAAATTAAATTGATCAATTCGTTTTCTTTCAGTAATTACCATACCTCTCTTTAGTGAAATAATATTACTTCTTCCTGTAAATGATTTCTGAGGAGATAAATTATCTCCTGCGACAGCCTTTGCTAATATTGCTGCTGCTTTATCCTCAGGAACATCATTTTTTTCAATTACAGCACATGTAATAAAATCAATATTAGATTTTTCTAAATTATCTATATCTTGAGCAGTAATTATGTGACCTTTCTTAAAAGTAGTATTAGATACTTTTATTTTATGAGCCATTATTGCGCCTAAAGCATTTT
>CAYMQD010000258.1:0-5501 GCA_964392475.1 uncultured Alphaproteobacteria bacterium | reverse complement strand
ACACCTGGAACTCCAGCAGTTCCTATAGAAGCTATAGTTGCAATTAATATACCCGTTAAAAAATCAAATAAACCTAAGTCAATACCATAAGTATTAGCAATAAATACTGTTGCCACCCCTTGCATTATTGCTGTGCCATCCATATTTATTGTTGCACCTAAAGGAACTGTAAAAGACGCTACCGAATTGTCAACGCCTAGCTTTGTCTTAACACTATTTAAAGTAATGGGGATAGTAGCAGCGCTGCTCGCTGTTGAAAATGCAAACAAAATAGCATTTCTCATTTTTTTAAAAAATATTATTGGGTTTAAATTAGCAAAGAAAACAACTAGTGAAGTATATGTAAAGCTAGCATGGATAATAAGGGCTGCTATTACCGTAAAAAAATATCCCCCCAATGCTAATATTGCATCTATACCCTGAGTAGCAAAAGTCTTAGCAATTAGACAGAATACTCCGTAAGGAGCAATTAACATAACAACCGATACCATCTTCATAACAATTTCATTAAGTTGATTCATTGCGCTCTTAATTTTACTTGCTTGAACTCCTGCTAAGTTTATAGCAACCCCAAACAAAAGAGAGAAAACTATAATTTGTAACATATTACCTTCTGAAAAAGCAGAAAATGGATTTGAAGGAACAATATTTACAAGCACTTCACTTAAAGGAGGTGATTCTAAGGAAGAAAATTCTTTCTCTGCAATAAAGTTTGCTCCCTCTCCTGGCATAATAATTAGTGCTAAAATAAGCGCTATAGATATAGCTAATGCTGTTGTAAACAAATATAAAATAAGTGCTTTTATTCCAACTCTTCCAAGAATAGTTATGTCTTTTAGAGCAGACACCCCACATACTAAAGAAACAAACACCACAGGAACTACAAGCATTTTTAAAAAAGAGATAAAAATTTTACCCACTATAGTAAAAAAACCACTTACCAACCATTTATCAATCAAAGTGTCATCATAGCCGATTTGACTTAACAAAATACCACATAACGAACCGGCAATTAATGCAATAAAAATTTTAGTGGTTAAAGTCAAATTATGCTCCTACTTGTATGTTTATAATGTATAAGACTAAAATAACAAATATATTTGATCAAGAAACTAAAAGAAAATATTAACTTAATTTGTAAAAATTTTATATATTATTCCTTTATTGAAGGAAAGAAATGACATCTAAAAGAGATAAAGATAAATAATACAAAGAATCCACACTGCTTACAAATGTTGGAAGAAAATCAGCTAAGCACTATGGTTCTGTAAATACTCCTCTTTACAGAACATCAACTGTATTATTTGACAATATGCAATCGTTAAGATCTTCAATGAAAGAAAAAAACCAAGGTATAGTTTATGGTCGTTTTGGTACACCTACCACATTTGCCTTTGAAGAAGCCATAGCAGAATTAGAGGAAGGAGGCAAAAGTGTTGCGACTAGCTCTGGAAAGGCAGCAATCGTTGCTTCTCTTATAGCTTTTCTTGAATCAGGAGACCATCTTCTTATGGTCGATTGTGTGTATGGCCCCACAAGGACATTTGCAATAAATATTTTATCAAAATTTGGAATAGAAACTACTTTCTTTGACTCTAACATCGGAATAAATATTAAAAAATTGATAAAAAAAAATACAAAAGTAATTTATCTAGAGAGCCCTGGTTCGCTAACGTTTGAGGTGCAAGACTTAAGAGCTATATCAAAAATAGCTAAGCTCTTTAATATAATTACAATGATTGATAATACTTGGGCTACTCCTATTTATCTCAAACCTATTACTCTTGGCATAGACATATCCATTCATGCAGCTACTAAATATATCGTAGGTCACTCAGATGCCATGCTAGGAGTTATTACAACTAGACCAGATATTCACAAAATAGTACGCTCTACAGCACACGCTTTAGGAGCAGCTCCTGGATCTGACGATCTCTTTCTAGGATTAAGAGGCTTAAGAACTTTAGGGATTCGTTTAGAAAAGCACCAAGAAAATGCATTAAAACTAATAGATTTTCTATCTAATCAGTCGCAGATAAAAAACATTTTATATCCTGCTTATTATAAAAGCAAAGACTATAACATGTGGAAAAATACCTATACAGGAGCAAGTGGATTATTTGGAATAGAACTTGAGAATTATAACCAAAAATTAGTAGATAATTTTATAAATAGTTTGTCACTATTCGGAATAGGATATAGCTGGGGAGGGTTTGAAAGTTTAATCATTCAATCAAAACTTAAAAGTATTAGGTCAATTAAAAATTGGAACGGAAAAGTTCTATTAAGAATACATGCTGGATTAGAAGACTATAGTGACTTAATAAATGACCTCAAGAATGCTCTACAGGTTCTAAAAAAATAACATGAAGTATAAAAATAAATTCAAAATATGTGTAATTATAGTCTTCTGTATATTTTTTTTATTTATAAAAAAACTATATTCAGCACCTACTTTTGAAAAAGAGTTTCTTGAAATTTATAATAAAAACACAACGCATTGTTTTGAAGTATACATTGCAGATACATACATAAAAAGACAACATGGGCTAATGTTTGTTCAAGAATTGAGAGAAAACATGGGAATGTTATTTATTTATCCTAGATCTCAAACTGTAAAAATGTGGATGAAAAACACACTTATATCTTTAGATATGATTTTTATAAAAAATAATGGTAAAATAGTGCATATAAGTAAAAAAACAACACCACACGATCTAACACCTATAGGACCTGATGCTAAAGTTTTAGGAGTTTTAGAAATAAAAGGAGGTCTCTCAGAAAAACTTAAAATAAAATCTGATTCGACTATTAATCATAGAGTTTTTAATGGAAACAAAAAAATCAAGTGCTAACTACTTTCAAAAAGTAAAAATAAGAATTACTTTTGGTACTGCTCCAATTTTTGGTCCTGGTAAAGCACTTTTATTAGAAAATATAAAAGAAACAGGATCTATATCTGCTGGCGCTAGAAAAATAGGAATGTCGTATAGGCGTGCTTGGCTTTTAGTTAATTCAATGAATCATAATTTTTCTAAACCATTAGTGAGTTTATCTACAGGTGGCAAAGGAGGAGGAGGGGCAACATTGACTAAACAAGGTGAAAAAGTATTGAGTTTATATCGAAAAATGGAAAGAGATGCGTTATGCTCACTTCATAAAGATAAAAGTGAATTCATTGCTCTTCTATAGCCATGTATAATAGCTTTAATTCTAAAGAATTTATAAAACATGAAGATATTATTTTTTAGACAAAAAACCTCTAAAATAAAAAAAAAGTTAAAGTTTTATTGTAACTTTTCTATATATTTACTTTTTCTGATAATAAATATTTTTTATCCAAATATTTTACTAACAGGACCTGTATCCAATAAAGAAGTTATTATTAGCACTAAAGAAGAATTTTCAGATTCTTTAAATAAAATTATTAATTTATATGGCATTAGTCAAGGAGGCAGAGCAAAAAAAGTTATCCAAAATCATTCTAAAGATAATATAAATATTTTGGAATCATCACCTGTAGACATAATTATTTCAAGGGATATAAAGTTCCTTAATATGCTGGAATCTCAAGGTCTAATAAAAAAAAATAAAGTAATCCCATGCATTAAAAATGATCTACTTCCTCTAAACACAGATAATAAATACTATATATCAGTTATGGTTAATGCACCAAATCCTTATGAAGCTTCCGTATTCTTTTCTTTCATCAAAGCTCAGTAACGGTATACTATTTCTGATATGGTATATTTAAACTTATAATAAAAGCTATTTCCATACTATAACTAGGTATTATATAAAAAACCTATACTAAATGGCTTTATTAGCTAAAGGAAATATGTCTTGAGTGAAACTATAAATTCAAAGCTAGTGGGTCATATTCTGGTCGATTTATTAATAGAACTAGGGGTTAAATATGTTTTTACAGTACCAGGTGAAAGCTTTCTTTCCGTAATAGATGGTTTCTATGGTAAAGAAAAGAAAATAAAATTAATAGTTTGCAGACATGAAGCAGCCGCAGCAAATATGGCAGAATCATACGGAAAAATTACTGGACAACCTGGAATATGCTTTGTTACAAGAGGGCCAGGTGCCTCACATGCAAGCATCGGGGTGCACACTGCAAGACAAGACTCTACACCTCTAATTTTATTTGTAGGACAGGTTGAAAGAAGTTCAATAGGAAAAGAAGCCTTTCAAGAAGTAGACTACGGTAAGATGTTCTGTCCTCCATTTACAAAAGGAGTTAAAGAATTAACTAATCCCAAAATGATATACAAAATAGTCTACCAGTCATTTTCCTTAGCTAAATCTGGAAGAATGGGACCAGTAATTGTTTCATTACCTGAAGATGTGCTTACTGAAAAAATAGCCTTAAAAAAACAAAATAAACTTGAAATAAATTATGTAAATCCATCAATCTCAAAAATAAATACACTTATTAAAATAATAAATAACTCAATAAAACCCATAGTTATTTTAGGAGGAAGCGGATGGAATTTAACATCAAAGAAAAATATAGCTAAGTTTTTAAAAAACAATAATTTACCTTCATGTGTGTCTTTTAGAAGGCAGCATCTACTAGATAATAATAGTCAAAATTATATAGGTGATTTATCAACTAGTTCAGATCCATCTCTCATTGAAAGAGTAAAGTCAGCAGATGTCATTTTATCAATAGGTGCAAGACTAGGAGAAATAACAACACAAGGCTATAAAACTATTAACCCAGAAAGAATGCAACAAAAGCTAATTCATGTATATCCAGATAAACAAGAATTTGGTAAAGTTTTCAATGCCACCCTATCTATACATTCTAGTATAGAGAATTTTTCTAGTGCTATACAAAATGTTAAATTAAAAGAAAATATCAAATGGAAAAAATGGGGTAAAGAAGCTAGATTCTCCTATGAAAAGTATAATATTCCTCCTAACTATCCCCATAAGCTGGATTTGGGAAAAGTAATGACACATTTGCAAAAAGTAATGCCTAAAAACACTATAATCACTATTGATGCAGGAAATTTTAGTGGATGGCTACATAGATTTTGGAGATTTGGACATATGAATCTTGAAATTGCTCCAACTAGTGGTGCAATGGGATATGCTATTCCAGCAGGAATTGCTGCAAAAATTATTCACCCAAACAGACAGGTATTAATTTGTGTCGGAGATGGTGGCTTTGCAATGTCCGGTCAAGAAATTGCCACAGCAAAGTTAAATGGAGCAAATCCAATTATTTTGCTTTTTAATAATAATATGTTTGGTACAATTAGAATGCATCAAGAATTAAAATTTCCTAAACGAAAAATTGCCACAGATCTTGTTAATCCAAATTTTTCTGATCTAGCAAAGGCATATGGTATATATGGAGAAAAAGTAAATAACATAAAAAATTTTCCTGCCGCAATAGAAAGATGTTTATTATCTAAAACGATAAGCTTGATAGAATTAATAATAGACCCAAAACAAATAAACACACAAATGCGAATATAATATGT
>CAYMQD010000257.1:0-4987 GCA_964392475.1 uncultured Alphaproteobacteria bacterium | reverse complement strand
GCTAAAAAAGGAGGTTTTCTAAACGCTCCTGATGTATATATGGATAAAATTGCTGTAGGGCCAGGACTTCCTAAACAGATAGTAGATCTTGATGAATCACCTAAAAATAATTTAATTAATTTAGCTAAGGCTAAAAATATATGTATTTCTGAATTAGTTGTGTGTATTTTAGATAGACCAAGACATAAAGAGCTTATAACAAAATGTAGAGAAGTTGGGGCAAGGATATATCTTATTTCTGATGGCGATGTTGCCGGAGTTATTTCTGCAGCACAGTTAAATGGAAGAATAGATATATACATGGGTATAGGAGGTGCTCCAGAAGGTGTATTAGCAGCTGCGGCATTAAGGTGTATAGGTGGCTATATGCAAGGACGTCTTATATTTAGAAATGATGATGAGATAGAAAGAGCAAATAAATTAAATATAACTAATTTAGATGAAAAGTATGAATTAAAAAATCTAGCTCATGGAGATGTTATATTTTCTGCTACAGGTGTGACAGATGGATCTATGCTTCAAGGTGTAAGGTTTCTAGAAAATAAAGTCGAGACACAATCCTTGGTGATGCATTCAAAAAATAAAAAGGTAAGAATGATCTCTACCCAACAAGGATTATATGAAAAATAATAGGGAAGAAAATAATTTGGGTAATACTTATCTTGATGTTAGTTGTTCGTTATCTAACAAAATCTGGCGGCAAAGATCAGCAGATGAACAATTGATAGAAAAAATGAAAAAATCATCTGGGATTAACTCTATTTTAGCAAGAATATTAATAAGTCGTGGTATTCTGCCATCTGAAACTAGAAATTATTTAAACCCATCAATTCGTGATGATTTGCCTGATCCTATGATGTTAACTGATATGGAAAAGGCTTCAAATAGGCTTGCAAAAGCCATTAGTACAAAAGAGAATATTGCTATATTTGGAGATTATGATGTTGATGGTGCAACTTCTTCTGCGCTGCTTTACCGATTTATATCAAGTGCGGGGCATAGATCAAGTATATATATACCTGACAGAGTGGTTGAAGGATATGGACCAAATATTCCAGCCTTTAAAGAACTAATTAAAAATGGAATTACATTACTTATTACAGTGGATTGCGGAATAGCATCATTTGAGCCTCTTCTATTTGCTAAAGAAGAAGGTCTAGATGTAATAGTAGTGGATCATCATATGGCTCAAAACAAACTGCCTAAAGCTTTTGGTATAATTAATCCAAATAGAACAGATGATAAAAGTGGCTTAGGAATGCTAGCAGCTGTGGGTGTGTCTTTTATGCTAGTGGTAGCAACTAATAGGTGCTTAAGAATAAAAGGCTTTTATAATCAATTTATTAAAGAACCAAATCTTATAATGTTGCTAGACCTAGTTGCTTTAGGAACCATTTGTGATTTAGTGCCATTAATAGGCTTAAATAGAACCTTTGTAATTAAAGGACTAGAAGTTATGAACCTTAAAAATAACAAAGGTTTAAATGCTCTATCAGACATCAGCAATATTAAAGAGCAAATAAGTGTCTATCATACAGGATTTATATTAGGTCCTAGGATAAATGCTGGTGGAAGAGTAGGACAACCCAACTTAGGTAGCCGTCTTTTGACAACTGCTGATAATTATGAAGCGATGCAAATATCCACTTTACTCGATCAATATAATAATAAAAGGAAAGAAATTGAAGAAAATGTTTTTCAAGAAGCTATAGAAAAGGTTGAGCGTAATAGAGATATGCTTTCTGATAGTTTATTTTTAATAGTAGAAGGAGATAACTGGCATGAAGGAGTTATAGGTATTGTAGCGAGCAGACTAGTAGAAAAATATTCTATGCCTTCTATAGTTATTAGCTTAAATGGAAAGAATTCAAAGGGTTCAGCAAGGTCATTACCTGGTTTAGATATAGGCCATATAATAGGGCTAGCTAAAAAGGAAAATATAATTAAAAAAGGAGGTGGCCATCCCATTGCAGCAGGTCTAGAAATTTCGAAAGAGAAAATAAATCTGCTTTCAACATTTATCACTAATATAATTAGTAAAAATATTTCTTTAAATAAACATGTAAATGAATATTTTATAGATGGTATACTTACTACCTCTGGCGTAACCAATGAATTATATACTTCTTTTCAAGCTGCAGGTCCTTTTGGTATTGGAAACATGGAACCACGTTTTGTAATTTCAAATGTAAATATTATTTACGCACAAACGGTTGGAAAAAATCATGTAAGCGCTAAAATATTAGATAGTTCTGGAACTCATTTAAAGGCTATTGCATTTAGATCAGTAAACACCCCATTAGGTGATGCAATACTTAAAAAGAAAAAAATGCATTTGGCGGGTAAACTAAAATCTTCAAATTGGAACGGAAGATCTTCTATGGAGCTATTTATTGAAGATGGAGCTTTGATAAACTAATAGCTACATGTTTAAGATACTATGTGTTTTTTAAGAGATTAATAAATATTGTTATCATATTTTAATATTTTATATCTTATATTTTTTGTAAGGTTTGGTCTTAATATTTGGAGAGTAATATGAATAAATCTGTTAAGACAGCAGTATTTCCTATGGCAGGTTATGGTACACGCTTTTTCCCTATTACAAAAGTTGTTGCTAAAGAACTGCTTCCTATTTTAGATAGGCCGGTTATAGATTATGTGGTTGAAGAAGCTAAGATTGCAGGTATAGAAAAATTTGTTTTTGTAAATAGCCCTAATCATACAGACAGTGCAAATTATTTTAAAAAAAATTCTAATTTAGAGGATTATCTGAGAGAAAATGGAAAACATAATTTTATTAAAAAGTTAAATTCGATGGAGCTAGATCCAAATTCAATTTTTACAGTTGAACAAGAATTTCCCTTAGGTCTAGGTCATGCTATTTGGTGTGCTCGAGACTTTATCAATGAAGATTTTTTTGCAGTTATGTTGCCTGATGACCTCGTGATAGGAAATATTCCTTGTATAAAAGAACTTATTAATGCTAACAAACAAACAAAAGGAAATGTATTAGCTGCTATGGAAGTACCTTCTAAGGAAGTTCCTAAGTATGGTATATTAGATTTTTCTGATGGTCCTGGTAAATTAGTTAATGTGAAAGGACTAATAGAAAAACCAGAAATAGATCAAGCTCCATCTAATTTAGCTATTATAGGAAGGTATATTCTAAATAAAAGTATTTTTGAAATGATTGATTACAATAACTCCAGAGAAAATAATGAAATACAATTAACTGATGCAATTGCAAATACTATAGGCACTCTTCCTCTAAATGGTTATAGATTTTCAGGCAGAAGGTTTGATTGTGGACATGTCTTAGGGGCCCTTCAAGCATCAATTGCTGTATCTTTGATGCGTAAAGATTTACAGGAAGATGCTAAAAACATTATATCTAATGAAATAAGGTGAGGAGTAATTAATGCATGTAGTAATGGTAGGCGCAGGATATGTAGGATTGGTTTCAGGAGCCTGTTTTGCCGAGTTTGGAGCTAATGTTATATGTATCGATAGCGATAAACATAAAATTAATGAGTTAAGCCAGGGAAAAATTCCAATCTATGAACCAGGTTTAGAAAATCTTGTTAATAAAAATATGTCTGCAAAAAGGCTATCTTTTAGTTATAATATAAGTGAGGTGTCAAATGCAGATGTTGTGTTTATTGCAGTAGGCACACCTTCTAGGAGAGGAGATGGAAATGCTGATCTCACAAATGTCTTTGAAGCTGCTAGAAACGTTGCAAAAAATCTTAATTCCAAGAAAAATATAACTTTGGTAGTTACTAAATCTACTGTTCCAATTGGCACTAGTTCTGAAGTAGAAAAAATAATTATAAAAGAGAGACCAGACTTAAAGAGTGGCTTACATTTTGATGTTGCTTCTAATCCAGAATTTTTAAGGGAGGGATCAGCAATAGAAGATTTTATGCATCCAGATCGAGTGATTTGTGGGGTAAAAAATGATAAAGCAAAAGAAATATTAGAACGCCTGTATAGGCCAATTAATCTGAGAGAAATACCTATTATTTTTACAGATTTTCAAACTTCTGAAATAAGTAAATACGCGGCAAATGCTTTTTTAGCAGCTAAAATTACATTTATTAATGAGGTTGCTGATCTATGTGAGAAAACAAATGCAAACGTTCAGGATGTAGCCAAAAGTATAGGTTTAGATGGTAGAATTGGATTGAAGTTTTTACACCCAGGGCCGGGATTTGGTGGTAGTTGTTTTCCAAAAGATACCAGAGCTTATGTTTCTATGAGTCATAAATATGAATGTATTCCTAGGCTAATTTCCTCCGTAATTGAATCTAATGATAACAGAAAAATTATGATGGTTAATAAAATTATTAAGGCAATGGAAAATAATGTAAAAGATAAAAAAATAGCTGTTTTAGGTATTATTTTTAAGCCAAACACGGACGATTTGAGAGAAGCACCAAGTTTAGTTATAATTCCTGAATTAATAAAAAAGGGTTCTATTGTTAAAGTTTATGATCCTGCTGGAATGGATGTTGGTAAAGAGACAAGTCAATTTAAAGATGTAATATGGTGTGAAACAGCAAAAGAATGTTATGAAGGAGCCGATGCATTAGTAATATTAACTGAATGGAATGAATTTAGAGGAATTGACCCTCTAGAGTTAAAAGATGCTCTTAAAGAGCCATTAGTTATTGATTTAAGAAATGTATTTAGGCTAGATATAATGAAGAAAAATAGTTTTAAATATTTTAGTGTCGGTAGACCAGAATTATAAAGACATGGGGCATTCCTTTAACCAATCAATTTTAAGAGCTTACGACATAAGAGGTGTGATCGGTAAAACTTTAACTGCAACTGATGCATTTTACCTTGGAAAAACTTATGCATCAGAAGTGCAAACAAGATTTTTATCTGCGTCTATTGTAGTAGGATTTGATGGAAGAATTTCTTCTCCAGACTTAGAAAATAGCTTAGTTGAGGGTATGTTATCTGTCGGTGCAAAAGT
>CAYMQD010000256.1:0-8638 GCA_964392475.1 uncultured Alphaproteobacteria bacterium | reverse complement strand
TTTAGCACTTTAGAAAATAAGGAAAGTACAAACTATAAGTTTCTTGCACGTTCATTTTCCGAAGGAGTCTTAGAGGAAAAAATACAGGGTTTTGCTACAAAAAACACCAATGGTAGTAAAGTTATTTTTGATTCTCCAGTTGGTAAAGGATATGAATTACCAAATGATACATTATTCCCTATAGCGCATTATAAAGCTATAATGGATATGATTAAAAATAAACAATCATTTAAAAACTTTACGGTTTTTTCTGGTGATAGAGTTGATTCACTTGAAAATGTAAGCGTAGTGATTTTTCCTATATCAAAAAACAAACAATTAATTCAAAAGAAATCGAATGTTTTTAAAGATAAGAGTTTTATTAGTATTAGGCTTGCTTATTTTGATTATTTTAGTAAAGAAGAATACCCATCTTTAGAAATTTCTGCAGATTTGGCAAGTAATGGGATCGCTTCTAAGATTAGAATAGACTACCCAGAATTTTCTATTATAGGAAACCTTAAAGATGCATCTTTGATCGAAAGGAAAAGATGTACTGACTAGTCTATAGTATTTTTTTCAATTATTACACGAACTTCTTCCCAACTTGTAACACTATATTCGCAATCAGATACATTTCCTATCAATAAAGATAATTTTTTATGAGATAAAAAATGTATTCTACTTGCCTTTTTCATATGTTTTCCTACTGATTGTAATTGATTAGGACTGTCATCAATAAACCATATATTTTTTTTAAAATTTTTAGTTATTTCAGCGACTGCAACCCCTTTTCCACCACTATTTGCTATAAGTTGGTAGTGCATGTCATTCTTTTGTAATGCAAGAACACGAGATTTATATTCGCTAAAGGGTAAATTAGATAGTACTAATATATTATAATTTTTTGAAAAGTAAGAAAGTGTTTTAGAAGCACCTTTTATTGGCTGTAGTTTTTTAGTGTTAATCTTAAAAAATTTAGATAATAGAAGTTGAACTCTACGATCTTCAATTGGATCACCATTATTATTTTTTATATTTCCATTAAGTTTATAACTTTTCCAATTAAAATATAAACCCTCTTCTCTTAAAAAAATCTCAAACGCTGGCATAAAATGAAATATAACTTCATCTGCGTCACATACTATTAAGTGTTTATTTTTATCTAGTTTTATATTGTCAATGGAAGGATATGTAATTGCTTTTATTGGCATGCTGTATAAAAAAATCCAAATTAAACATGGCTAATCTAATTAATAAAATAATATATTTGTACGTATTATTTAATTTTAGCTTCCTTGAAAACTACATGTTTTTTAGCGACAGGATCATATTTTTTTATTTCCATCTTATTAGTCATAGTACGGCTATTTTTCTTAGTGACATAAAAATACCCCGTATCAGCAGTGCTATTTAGTCTAATTTTAATATTGGATGGTTTTGCCATTTTTTTTCCTTAAGCTATTTACTCAATGACTATGTTATAAAACATAAATCGTATATATCAAACAGGAATCTAATATTTTAGGTTAATTTTTTTTAAGAGCTCTTATTTCTTTTTTTTATTATTTAGAATTTCTACAGCCTTAGTTATAGTGATGTTATCAATGTTGACCCCCTTAGGAATAGTTGCATTGACATTATTATGTTTTAAATATGGTCCATACCTTCCATCAAAAATTAATATATCATTTCCATCTAAAGAATGTTTTCCTAGTGTTTTTATTGGGTTTTGACCTTTTCTTGTACTTCCTCTTTTAGGTTGTGCTAATAGGTCTACCGCCCTATTGATTCCTATAGAGAAAATATCATCATCTTTAGGAATAGATCGGAATTCATTATCGTGTTTCACATATGGACCAAAACGTCCTATTCCAGCGAGTATTTTATTTCCTGTTTCAGGGTGTAACCCTATTTCTTTAGGTAAATCTAGAAGTGCTAGTGCAAATTTTAGGTCTATATTTTCAACATTATATTTCTCTGGAATAGATACTCTTTTTGGTTTTTCTGAAGTTGTATCTTTTTCTCCTAATTGTATATAAATACCGTAAGGTCCTTTTCTAAGTGAAACCACGATTCCGTTATTATTATTTCCTAATATTATTTTCCCATCTTCTCCTATTAAATTTTTATTTTCATCATTTTCTACTTTTAATTGTCTTGTAAACTTACATTCTGGGTAATTAGAGCAGCCTATAAAAAAACCATTTTTACCAGGTTTTAGTGATAATTCACCATTTTTACATATGTTGCATATTCTAGGATTAGGATTATCTTCAGTTTTAGGAAATATGTGATCACTTAAGGCTATATTTAAATTATCTAGCACTTCTCGAATACGAAGTTGAGAAGTATCATCTACCGATTGTTTAAAGTCTTTCCAGAATATTCCTAAAACTTCGTTTAAAATTATTTCGCCTCGCGCAACTCTATCTAATTGATTCTCCAACTCTTCTGTAAAGTCATATTCTACATATTTTGCAAAAAAATTTCTTAAGAATGCAGTCACTAATCTACCTAAGTCATTTGGGATAAATCTTTTAGATTCTAAAGTTACGTAGTTTCTTTTCTGTAAAACAGAAATTATTGAAGCATAGGTGGACGGTCTTCCTATTCCAAGCTCTTCCAGTTTTTTTACAAGACTGGCTTCGGTAAATCTGGGCGATGGCTCTGTGAAATGTTGTAAGGGATTAGCATTCACCTTATCTATTTCTTCGTTAATAGTTAATTTAGGTATTAAATTAGCGGCCTCCTCAAGCTCATCTGTATTATTATCATCACTGTCTTCTGAATATACCTTTATAAATCCTTGGAATGAGATTTTTGAACCATTGGCTCTTAATATTATTGATTTATCCTTACTTTCCAAATCTACTATTACTTTATCTATTTCTGCTGAGGTCATCTGACAAGCTAAAGTTCTATTCCATATTAATTCATATAATTTAAGCTGATCACTGTTTAAGTATTTAGATAATGTTTTAGGGTTCTTATTGGGATATGTAGGACGAATTGCTTCGTGCGCTTCTTGAACATTCTTAGATCTATTTTTATAATACCTTGGTTCTGTTGGAAGATATTTACTTCCAAAGATCTTTTCTATTTCTTCCCTTATTGATTGTAATGCATCCTTAGATAAAGTAACTGAATCAGTCCTCATATAACTAATTAGACCTACTGTTTCATTTTTTTCTATATTTACTCCCTCGTATAGATTTTGTGCAATTTGCATAGTGTGATTTGCACTAAATCCAAGCTTTCTATTTGCTTCTTGTTGTAATGTGGATGTAATAAAAGGAGGGGAGGGATTACGTTTTGTTGTTTTATATTCAATATTAGAGACTGTGAATTTAGACTTCTCAATCTTTTCTGTTATTTTTACAGCTTCATTTTTATCAGAAATATCAAATTTCTTAAGCTTGTTAGTATTCCAATGAGACAGTTTGGCTAAGAAACTTTTTCCATCAAACGTTTTAATATTAGTGTTAATAGACCAATATTCTCTTTTAATAAATTTATCTATCTCTTCTTCCTTGGATACAATTAGTCTTAGAGCTACAGACTGAACTCTACCGGCTGATTTTGTTCCTGGAAGTTTTCTCCAAAGAACAGGAGACAAGTGAAACCCGACTAAATAATCTAGCGCTCTCCGTGCTTGTTGTGCATCAACTAGATTCATATCTATGTCGCGAGGAGAAGAAAACGCTTCGATAACTGCCTTTTTAGTTATTTCATGAAATATTACTCTTTTAACTTTTAAGTCTTGATAACCTTTTTTATCTTTTAACGCACTAAGTATATGCCATGCTATAGCTTCTCCTTCCCTATCAGGATCTGTTGCTAAGAATAAGGTGCTATCTTCATTTAAAGCATCACTTATGGCCTTAAGCCTTTTAATTCCATTTTTTTCTAATTCGTATGTCATAGCAAAATTATCTTCTGGTCGTACTGAACCATTCTTTGGGGGAAGGTTTCTTATATGACCGTAAGAAGCTAAAACTAAGAAGTTTTTTCCTAAAAATTGATTTATAGGTTTGGCTTTAGCTGGAGACTCTACTACTACTATATTCAATATGACTCTCTAATAACAAAAGTTGCAATTATTTAAGGCGTTTAACATTCAAATACTAGACAAGCAATATTAAAAATAAAAATTTATATCTAGATTTTAAATTTTCATCATTTATTAAAATTAATTTTTATTTAATTTTAGGCTCTCTTTTATATATTATTCTTATTATATTATCTTTGTGCTTTATAACAACTAAGATAGCAATAAACGTTAGTATTTTTATTTGAGATGGTTCGCCAGGTATCCATAGAGGGAGTAACTGGTTTAATTGTGCATCTAATATAATGTATAGAAATATTGGTGCGCAGATAATAGAGCTTATTGAGGCTATAGAAGAAGTTCTAGTTAGTAAAACTACTAAAACCCATAAAGCATATATTATAACGCTTAATGGCCAAGAAATAGCAGTGATTACTCCAAGTGTTGTGGCGACACCTTTGCCTCCTTTAAATTTTAACCATATGGGAAAAATATGACCAATTACTACTGCTATTGAAGCATAATTTCCGTAGTCTACACCATAAACTTTATATGCAATATAGGTTGTTATAAAACCTTTAAACATATCAAATAAATAAGCAATTATTCCAGGTCTAGAACCAAAATTTCTAAAAACATTGGTTGCTCCTATATTTCCTGAACCTAAGTGTCTTAAGTCTTTTTTATACAATACTTTTGCCAAAATTAAAGAAAAGGGTATCGAACCAATTAGATATGAAGTAAAAATAATACTAAAAGATATAATGTTTATATTCATCATTAATTAGATTTATATATGGTTCTTCCATCTATGACAGTTCTTAGAACTTTTCCAAATGCAGGAAAATTATCATAAGGAGCATTCTTAGATTTACTTAACATATTTTCAGCAGAAAGACTCACTGGTATGTCAGGGTCAAAAATTACCAAATCAGCTGGAGCATTTTTTGAAAGCGTACCGCTAGGTAAATTTAGAAGTTTAGATGGATTTATAGTAAGTGAAGCTATTAGTTCCGATAAACTTATTTTGTTGTTTTCATTACAAAGTTTTAAAGAGAGCGGTAATAAAGATTCTAACCCAATGATTCCAGGGGATGCTTGTTCAAAAGGTAGACGCTTAGAATCAGAATCATGAGGTGCATGGTCTGATGCTATACATGAGATCACACCATCTTCAATACCTTTAACTATGGCCAATCTATCATTTTCCGATCTAAGTGGTGGCGATACCTTTGCAAAAGTCCTCCATTCTCCAATTTCATTTTCATTTAAAGTAAAGTAATGTGGAGCAGTAGAACAAGAAACTTCTAACCCTTTATTTTGCGCTAAAGCAATAGCTTCAATGGAATCAGATGTAGAAACGTGAGAAAAGTGCAATTTTCCCCCGCTCATTTCTAATAACTTTATATCTCGCTGGACTTGGATGATTTCTGCTTCTCGAGGAATTCCAGGTAGGCCTAGTCTAGTAGCAAGGGGACCATTATTCATTACACCTCCTAATGCAAGCTCTTTATCTTCAGGGTGTTGTATTATTAGAGTTCCATGTGTGTTAGAGTATTTTAAAGCTCTGGACATTAGTAAAGAATTTGATAAAGGTTTGTGTGCATCACTAAAAGCGATGACTCCTGCCTCCTTAAGCATCCCCATTTCAGTCAATTTTTTACCTTCTATGCCCATTGAAATAGATGCACAAGGAAAAATTTTTACAGCACTGGTTTCTCTGGCTCTTCTTGCTATAAATTCTACAACTGAAATTTGATCTATAACAGGTTTAGTATTAGGCATGCATACTATACTGGTAATTCCTCCTGCGGCAGCAGCATTACTTGCACTAGAGAGGGTTTCTTTGTATTCTTCTCCTGGCTCTCTAAGATGTGCTCGCATATCCACCAGGCCAGGAGCTATAACAGCACCCTTACAGTCAATAATTTCAGATTCTTCTGGAATAGGTTCATTATTAAAAAGATTTGGTTTTGCTTCAATAATAATTTTTCCAGATGTTAATACTCCCCCTAAAGCATCGAAACCTTGGCTTGGATCAAGTAATCTAGCATTTACATAAGAAACCATTTTTTTATTTAATTTATTCATAAATTACTCAAGACTTAATTGATAAAACTAAGTGTTCTATGACAGCCATACGGACAGCGACACCAAGTTCAACCTGTTCCAGGATTAATGAACGACTTATATCGTCTGCAACATCACTATCTATTTCTATACCTCTATTAATTGGACCTGGATGCATCACAAGGGCATCTCTCTTGGCGCAAGAGAGTTTTTGTCTATCTAAACCCCAAAATCTAAAATATTCTCTTGTCGATGGAACATAGTCTCCATTCATACGCTCGAGTTGCAGTCTGAGTATCATTACTATATCTACATTATCAAGGCCTTCATACATATTATGATAGATTTTTACACCTAATTTGTTAATTCCATCAGGCACAAGTGTTGGCGGTCCTATCACCCGAACATCAGCTCCCATGGTTACTAAGAGATGTATGTTTGATCTTGCAACCCTACTATGTGATAAGTCTCCGCAAATTGCAACTTTCAGACCTTCTATTTTCCCCTTTCTTCTTCTAATGGTTAATGCATCTAATAAGGCTTGAGTAGGATGTTCATGGCGCCCATCTCCTGCATTGACTACAGAACAGTTAACTTTGTCTGCTATTAGATGTGGTGCCCCGCTCATTCCATGCCTGATTATTATTAAGCTTGGGTGCATTGCATTCAAGGTCATTGCAGTATCTATTAAAGTTTCACCTTTTCGTATAGAAGAAGTCTCTGGTGACATATTTATCACATTTGCTTGTAAACGTTTTCCTGCTAGTTCGAAAGAAGTCCTAGTTCGAGTAGAGTCCTCAAAAAATAGGTTTATAAGTGTGCTGTTTCTAGCCTTTGTAGTTATTTTATTTCTTTTTGAAGCTTCTACATATTCATCTGCTAAATCAAGAAAGGTATTTATTTGGCCTTTTGATAAACCTTCTATACCCAAGAGATGATGATGCATTGAGCTTTTCATATTTTTATGTTTCGTCCATAATATTAATACTCCTACTGATCGAAGTCTGCAAGCCTTGATAACGCATCTAGAGCACCTTGTAGTATCCAAGTTGCAGCAGCACTGTCTAGCAAATTTGATCTTTTCTTTCTTTTTACTTTGGCCGATATCATAACACGTTCTACAGCTTGGGTTGAAAACCTTTCATCCCATAGTAAGATGGGTAATTTAAAAGTTTTAGCTATATCTCCAGAGATTCTTTTAATTGCTTGAGATCGTCTACTACCTTTACCACTTAAGCTTATTGGGTAGCCAATAATTATTCCAGCGATATTTAATTTGTTATCTTGTTCTATTATATTGTCAAAATAAGAGGAAAGGGATATATCTTTTATTGTGCATAGTGAAGTAGCTATGGTTCTAGAAGAATTAGATATAGCAATACCAGTTTGGTTTGTTCCATGATCAATGCCCATTAAGGGTCCAGAAGAAGGAAGTATTTGGGCGTATGTTTTTAAGTTGTATGTTGGCTGCATCTGTGTTTTATGTATTATCAAGAATCTTTTTATAATCTTATAAAAACAAAGTTAGGATCTTATACATTTTAATAAAAAAAAATACTAAATTAGTATTTTTATATATAAAGGGAATTTTCATGGCTATAGATGACATTACTATAAGAAATATTGCAAGTTTAGCTAGAATAGATGTTTCTAACGAAGAAGTGAGTGTGCTTAGTAAAGAATTAGATTCTATCTTTGAGTGGATAGAGGAGTTGAAAAATGTAGATGTCACGGATGTTGAGCCTCTATCTAATGTTGCAGAAATTTCTTTACGTGAAAGAGATGATACGATTGTTAGTGACAATTCTATTGAAGAAACATTGAGAAATGTTCCTGAAAAACATTTGAATTATTTTTCTGTACCAAAAGTAATAGAGTAGGTTGTGTTTTGGAAGAGCTTTATAAGTTAGGTATAAAAGATATTTTATCAGGCTTGGAAAAAAAACAGTTTAGTTCTGAAGAACTAACTGTTTCTTTATTAAGTCAAATTCATAAACTTGAGAAAATAAATTCTACTACTATAATTTTAGATTCGGAGGCTTTAGAATTTGCAAAAAACTCAGACAAGTTAAGGAATCTTGGCCAGGCGAGACCTTTAGAAGGTTTACCGATAGGTGTAAAAGATATATTTTGTACGAAAGATATACTTAGCTCAGCTTGTTCAAAAATATTAAATGGCTTTAAACCTCCTTACGAATCTACTGTTACAAAAAACTTATTTGATAATGGGGCATATTTAATTTGTAAAACAAATATGGATGAATTTGCTATGGGTTCTTCAAATGAGACAAGCACATTTGGACCGGTAGTAAACCCTTGGACGAAAGATAAATCTACCCCTTTAGTTCCAGGAGGGTCTTCGGGTGGATCTGCTGCCTTAGTTGCGGCTTTTGGTGTTCCTTTAGCTTTAGGAACTGATACAGGAGGTTCTATAAGACAGCCTGCTGCTTTCTGTGGAGTGGTAGGTTTGAAACCTACTTATGGTAGATGTTCAAGGTATGGAATTATTTCTTTTGCTTCTTCATTAGATCAAGCAGG
>CAYMQD010000255.1:0-10913 GCA_964392475.1 uncultured Alphaproteobacteria bacterium | reverse complement strand
AAAAGTTTGATATTATTTTTTCTCAACAAGTTATTGAGCACGTTCATCCCAATTTACTAAATTATTATTTGAGTGAGGAAAAAAGAATTTTAAAAAAAGGTGGTTTAGCTTTTCATCAAATACCTCATAGATTAGGCCCTTTTGAAGGACATACTAATAAATGGTTTATTCACTGGTTGCCCAAACCTATTTATCATTATTTGCTAAAAAATAATAAAGATGAACTTTATTTAGTTAAAAATCACCTATTTTTAAAATGGCCATGGACAATTAAAAAAAAGTTTTTTGAGTATTTTCTTAATGTAACAAATATTACATCTCATAGACTTAGATATAGTGTAGATTCAGAAGAATTTACTTGGAAAGAAAAACTTATCAGAAAATCCTTAGTTTTAATATTTAAAATACCAATTATAGGTGATATTTCTTCAAGGTTTTTAGCAATTTTTTTTCAGCTTGAAATATTGGCTAAAAAAACAGATAACTAAAATTTTAATTCAAAAATTTATTAATGTTTAAAACTGGTTTTTTAAATCAAATGATTCTTCCTTATTAGTTTTGCGTATCCAATAGGTTTGCATATTAGATTGGAAGCTTTTTTTTAATTGATCTTTTCTAAATAATTTCATTATCATTCCAATAATCACAATTGATAAGATAAATACTATAAAAAGAACTATGGGACTTATAATATAATGAAGAAAAGCTCCTAACCTATACCACAAGTAAGCTGGGTAATTTAACAATGTGCTAAAAAATAAAGATGAAAAAAAGAATAAAAATGATAAAGCTAAAAGAGCTAAATTTATATTATTAAGATTATAATTAAATAAAAGAGGGTAAAAAGAAAATGCTAGTAAAATAAAAGAGATTAGCATGCCAAATGTTTTTGAAGAGAATGGTGCTTTTTGTTTCATTGTATAAATTTACATTAAATATTTTTAGGCTTCAATATTTTACTAGTTTTTTTTATTAGTTTATTAATAGTATTTATTAAAATTTATTTTTTAATAGGCAATGAAGCTAAATTAATATAATTATAAATTCCATAATATATATGAAAAAAAATAAAAAAAATAGAAGAGTTATAATCGTTAATAACCAAATGTTACGTCCTGTAGAACCTCTGTTAGCCTCATACATAAGAAAGGATCTAAAGGCAGAAGTAATATTTTTAACAAAAACTAAGGAGGATAGAGAGTATTACAAAAGTCAGTATAAAAACTTTTTTTCTCATATTACCTGCAATGAAAATAATGTTGATACAGCAGATATTTTAAATCTTAAAGAAATAGAAAATATTGAGGAAAAAGCAATTAAAATTGAAAAAAAGTATAATATTTCCCTTTATAGAATGTTTATAACAAATAGAGTTATAGGAAGAGGATTTTTTGCATCTGGTGGTTATAGACATCCAAAAAACAGAAGACATCAATTATCTAATAATAAAAAAATATTAAACTTAGCAGTAAATGAAATAAATTTTTGGGAAAAATTATTTTTAGAAGGTAATTTATTATTTGCTATAAACTTGCCACCACATGCTCATCTACTAGCCTTAAAAAACAATATAAAGTCTTTAAGATTTTTTGAAGGAAGGTTTAAGGACTATTATGCATGGTTTTCTAATATAGGAGTTAGTCCTATCGTAACAAAAGGGGATTTGCAGAGAATTACTTCAAGAGGCTTAAAAAGAGTAACCATAAATAAACCATATACAGCTGCAAGAATTGCAAGATTGAAAGACATAAAATCACTAAAATTATTTTATGCTTTTAAATCCTCAGCATACAAAAGCTTACAATATATCTATGGAAAACTAAGAGGATATTCTAGAACAAATAATTCATATTTTTTTGATGAAGTTTTGTATGCTATTAGATACAGAAAAGGTTATTATGATTACAAAAGGTTTGTGAATAATAATTTAGAAAGCCTCAAAGGAAAAAAATTTATTTTTTTTCCCCTTTTAACTGAACCTGAAATTGCAATTCATGGTGTAGCTGATGACTTCTTTTTCCAATTATCAGCAATTAATATTATTTCCAGAGATTTGCCAGCAGATTGTATCTTAGTTGTTAAAGAACATCTTTTATCTTTAGGTAGAAGGCCAAAAGATTTTTATGCACAAATAAATGATCTTAAAAATGTAGTTTTAGTTAATCCTACTGATATTGGACTAGAGTATGTTAAAAAATGTAATGCTCTAGCTTGTATTACTGGCACAGCAGCATGGGAAGCTGCTGTAATTGGTAAACCTGTAATTTCTTTTTCCAAAAACAATAGCATCAATATTTTAGACCATGTTTTTTATGTTCATGATAAAGGAAATTTAAGACCTATTTTTGAGAAATTAGAAAATAATAGTTTTCCTTCTGAATCATCAATAATTGATGGAGCAAAATTCTACAAGGCATTTGAAAAAAAACTTTTTAAAATGAAAGGCTTTGATTATTCTATTCCTATTTTCAACAATCAAAAAAGTATTAATAGAACCTATCAGGTATACTCTAAAATTATTTATAAAGAGTTAAAAAAGTCTATAAAAGAGTAAGTTAAAAACTTTAAATATTTTAAAAATAATTCTTTATCTTTTAATTAAATGAAGCTAACTATTTAAAAGAAAATAATATAACTTGAATTTTCCTGAGTTTTTTATTTAATTTATTTGCTATGTTAATTATTTATAAAAATAACTTCACAAAATGATTATTTTAGGTATAGCTGCAGAACACAACTCATCAGCATGCTTAATGGTAAATGGAAAGGTTGTTTCTATCATCCAAGAGGAAAGGCTTACCAAAGTAAAAAACCAGTGTGCTTTTCCACTTTTGGCTATAAAAAATATTATAAAAGAGTATTTAGATAACAAACCTCATAAGATAGATAAAGTGGTCTATGGTTCAAATCTTTCGGACCCTTACTATACTTGTTTAGACAGGTATTCGTCATATACTGTAGAAGACCATATTAATGAAATGAAAGAGTTGTGGTATCCATTTTATTATAAAAAGAAAAGGAATTTAGACAGTTATTGGAAAAAAAAATTTCTTAATGGAGAAAAAATAAATAAAAATCATAACTATGATTTCACTTTTTTAAAAAATAATAAATCTTTAGAAGAAAAAATTAATTATTTTTCTAATGAGGTTAGATCTACAGTTGTAAAAAAATATTTACCTCACGTTAAAAAAGTTACAAAAGTAGATCATCATACTTGTCATGCCTATTATGCTGCTTACGGAGGAAATCTTAAGATGAGAAAACTAAAGGATACTCTAATTTTAACAGCAGATGCTTGGGGAGATAATAAAAATTGGAGTGCTTCTACAGTGGATAAAAATGGAAAGCTGATTAGAGTTGGCTCTGGCAAAGATTTTTCAGTAGCTAGAATATACAAATTTTGTACATTGATTTTAGGAATGAAACCCAATGAACACGAGTACAAAGTAATGGGATTGTCTGGTTTTAGTAATTCAGATAAATATATTTCCTCTATTGAAAATATTTTTTTTAACATATTAGATTTTAAAAAAGGTAGGTTTGAAAGTAAAAAGCCATTAAAAGAAAGCTATTTTGATTTAAAAAATAGACTTGAAGGTCATAGGTTTGATAATATTGCAGCAGCTTTGCAAAGGTGGACTTCTTCTTTGATAATAAAATGGGCGGAATTTTGGCTGAAAAAAACTGGAAAGAAAGGAATAGCATTTTCAGGTGGATTATCAATGAATATAAAAGCAAATGGAGACCTTCTGGAAAATAAAAATGTAAATTGGTTGAGTGTTCCACCATCTGGTGGGGATGAGTCTTTATCTGCAGGAGCTTGTTTTTTTGAGTGTATTAAATCAAGAGAAAAAGTTTTTAGTATGGTTACACCATACTTAGGTCAAACCAGCAATTTAGAAATGGAAAGTTGGTATAAAAGATTAAATGGTACAGGTTGCAAAAAAAATGATTTTCAAATCATTTTAAATTTTAATAATAAAAAAGCTGCAAAATTATTGGCAAATGATGAAATTTTATCAAGATGTATAGGAAGAGCTGAATTTGGAGCAAGGGCTTTAGGAAATAGATCAATTTTGGCTAATCCTAAAAACTTTAAAAATATTGAAAAAATCAATAATACAATCAAAAATAGGGATTTTTGGATGCCATTTACTCCCTCAATATTATCAGAGCATTCTAATAAGTTGATAAAAAACCCAAAAGAAAATGATGCTACTTACATGACTATAGGTTATCAAAGCACGTCATTTGCAAAAGAAAATATTAGTGCATGTTTGCATATGGCTGATTATTCTGCCAGGCCGCAATTTGTTAAAAAAGAGTTAAATTTTGATTACTGGAGTCTTATCAATGAGTTTTATAAGATAACAAAAATCCCATCTTTGCTTAATACGTCTTTTAATCTTCACGGAGACCCTATGAACTATACTATTGCGGATGCGGTTAGAACGCTTGCATTATCGTCTTTAGAGTTCCTATTATTACCTGATGAGAAGCTTTTGTTAAAAAAGTCAGCTATAAAAAAAATAAAAAACATAATTTAGTATCTGCTATCTAATACTAGATTAAATAAGAAATAACTAAAAAAGTTTAGCTAAGTAGCAAATTTAATTTGATTAATTTGCTGCATATTGATTTTTAAATTTTTTTAATGTAGTTTATTCATTTAAAGGATATTAACATGAAAAGATTTTTTTCAGCTCCAACAGTCGTAAATCTTGAAATAACCGAGATCTGTAATGTAAAGTGTAGGCATTGCTATAATTTTTGGCGCGATGAAAGTATGGGGCAAAGTTCACTTGATGTTAAAAAATTTGATAAAATAATAGATAGAATTATTGAAGCTGGTGTTTTCCATGTTGTACTAACTGGTGGTGAGCCTATGGCTAAATTTCCTATCCTAGAACATGGTTTTGCAAAATTAAAAGAGGCAAATATTTCTTTCAGCTGTAATTCAAACTTGATGCTCTGCACAGATGAAAGAGCAAAAAAGCTTGCAAATCTTGGGCTAGATCATATTTTAACTAGTCTTCCTTCAAGAGATCCTGTAACAAACGATTTTATAATGGGAAAACAAGGTTCTTTTGATAAAATTATGAAAGGTATAGAAAATGCTACAAACAATGGCATAAGAGTTAGTGCTAATATGGTAGTGTCCAAAAGTACTTATAATGATGTATATGAAACAGCAAGACTAGCTGCAAGTAGAGGATGTCAAAAATTGTTTGCTACTAGAATGGTTCCTCCTACTTACACTCATGAGAAGGTTGATGATGACCATTTGCCCACTCCTGAAGAAACTAAAATAGCCTTAGATCAAGCTATTCAAGCAAAAAAAGATTTTGGAATAATGGTAGGAACATTAGTAAGCTATCCTCTATGTTTTTTAGGAGACTTAGAAAAGTATTCTGATTTTGTTGGCAGAGGGTGTCCAGGACAGTCAGGTCATCAAATGTCAATTAATGCTACAGGTGAAACTCATTCATGTGCACATGAGGCTGAAGGTTATGGAAATGTTTTAGAAAAACCAATTAAGGAAATTTATCAACAACCTGAAATGAAAAAATGGAGAACTTCTTTTCACTTTGATGGGTGTAAAGGATGTGATTATATAGATGTATGTGAGTCTGGGTGCCGAATGACAGCTAAAGGGTATACAGGGAAACATGCTGGTAAAGATCCATTATTTTTAGGGCCGCACGTTTTTGAAAAGCATGTAAAAATAGTTGAAGAAGATGGGTTAGATACAAGAATAAAAGAGGGAATGAAATTTTTAGTACCAGCTAGACTTAGGTTTAGAAAGGAAGACGGTTTTTATTTAGTTAATGCTAGATGGGCAAATACAATGCCTATAGATAATGATACCGCAGAATTTTTAATCAACTATAAAGAAAATGGAACAAGTTTTACCGTCAAGGAATTTGGCGAGGACAAAATTGATAAATTGGCAAATCTTTATTACAAAGATGTGATAATAAGCGAGGAAAATAAAGATATTGGTGAAAGAGGTTTAAAAGGATTAAGTTTGAATTTAGATGCATTGCCGAGCAAGAGATTGAAGATAGCATAACCTAGTGCAAGAAATAGAAAACCAAATAGACTTTGATAGTTTTTTTCAATACGAAAATAATTTTTATATAACATCTCCTGTAAATAGAATAAGTAAATTCATTACTCATTTAGATTTGTTCAGAAGAATATCAGGATTGAGAGGAGAAATCATTGAGTGTGGAGTTTTCAAAGGTAACTCATTAATGCGTTGGATAAAGTTTCGGTCATTATTAGAAAACAGCTATTCTAGAAAAATATATGGATTTGATACCTTTGGAAGCTTTCCAGAGGCATCAATAGAGGAAGAAAAAAATAAGAGAGAAGAATTTATAAAAGAGGCTGGTGATCAAAGTGATAAAAAAGGTGATTTTATAGAATATCTAAAAAAGTTAAATTTGTATGAAAATATATTTTTGATTGAGGGAGACATAAATATAAATGTTCCTTCTTTCGTAGATAAATTTAGTGAAATTAGAATAGCTCTTTTACACATAGATGTAGATTTATATCAACCCACAAAAATTTGCCTTGATAAATTTTATCCTCATATAGTTAAAGGTGGAATTATAATATTAGATGACTACGGAGCTTTTCCTGGAGCAAATAAAGCTATCGAAGAATTTCTTGAAGATAAAGACTTTAAAATTGAACAACTTCACTTTTCAAATTCTATTTCCTTTATAACAAAAACCTAGAAGCATGGTGCTCATAAACAAAGTATTACATGGTTTACCTGAAAAAGTGATTTTTTGTAAAAAGTGTGTAATGTCAAATCAAAGGCCTAATTCTGTGGTAGAATTTAAGAATACTGGAGAGGAAAAAAAACCAACAATATATTTTGGAGATGACAATATCTGTAGTGCCTGTAGGTATAAAGAAGTAAAAGAAAATGATATAGATTGGAAAGAAAGAAAAAGTGAATTAAAAACTTTATGTAATAAATTTAGAAGCAGAAATGGTTCATATGATGTCATAATACCAGGAAGTGGAGGAAAAGACAGTGTTATGGTTAGCCACCTATTAAAAAATGAATATAATATGAATCCTCTTACGGTTACATGGGCACCTCATACATACACAGAGATTGGCTGGCAGAATTTTCATTACTGGATAAATTCTGGTTTTGATAACTTACTTAATACGCCAAATGGTTTAGTTCATAGGATTTTAACAAGAATAGCTTTTATAAATCTATGCCACCCTTTTCAACCCTTTATTATTGGACAAAGAATGATTGGGCCCAAGTTCGCGGCATTATATAAAGTTCCTCTCGTAGTATATGGTGAACATCCTGCAGAATATGGAGACAGAGTAGATGAAGCATTTTCGCCTAAAATGAAAGAAAAGTATTTTATATTAGAAAGTAGTTTAGAGAATTTAATATTAGGTGGGGTGCCAGCAAGAAAAATTATATCTGATTATAACCTTAAGTTGTCTGATATGAATCCATACATTCCAGTTAATCCAGATTTATTGAAAGAAATTCAAGTAGAGGTTCACCATATTAGTTATTATTTAAAATGGGATCCTCAAGAAAATTATTATCATGCAGTAGAAAAAGGTGGTTTTAAGTCAAATACTGAAAGAACTCAGGGAACTTATTCTAAGTATAGTTCTATTGATGATAAATTAGACCCATTACACTATTTTACTACTTTGATCAAATTCGGAATTGGAAGGGCAACATATGATGCTGCACAAGAAATAAGAAACGAAAAAATTGATAGAGAAGAGGGAGTAGCTCTAGTAAAAAAATATGATCAAGAGTTTCCTTCTAAATATTTTAGTGAAATGTTAAAGTATATGGACATTACAGAAGAGGAGTTTTGGGAAATAATAGATAAAAATAGATCCCCACATTTGTGGGAAAAGAGATTTGGAAAATGGAATCTAATTAATCAAGTTTGCCAAGATGAGTAGTGCTCCTTATTTTAAAATAGATGGTAGATATGTAGGAAAGGACTTTCCTCCTCTTATTATTCCAGAAATAGGAATTAATCACAACGGAAGTTTCCGTAAAGCATTATTAATGATAGATGCAGCCCTAAAATCTAAATCTGAGATAGTAAAATTTCAATGTCATATTTTAGAAGAAGAAATGATCAAAACGAATATTAAACCTGGAAATTCGAAAAAAAAAATTTGGGATATTATTAAAAAAGCACAATTGTCATATAAAGAGGAAGAAGAATTACAAACATATTGCAAAAGAAAAAAAATAACTTTTATTTCTACTCCTTTTTCTAGAGAGGCAGCTGATAGATTAGATGCTATGAAAGTTCCTTGTTTTAAAATAGGATCAGGAGAATGTAATAACTTACCCTTGGTAGATCATATAGCAAAGAAAAAAAAACCAATAATTCTTTCTACAGGAATGAATGATCTTAAAAGTATTAGTAGAACTGTTAAAATTATCAATAAATATGATTGCCCTATTGCCATTCTTCATTGTACGAGCATGTACCCGACTCCTTATAGTAAGGTAAGGTTAGGTGCTATTCAGATTTTAAAAAAGAAATTTCCCCATGCTGTGATTGGTCTCTCAGACCACTCTTTAGGAATTGAGACAAGTCTCGGAGCAGTAGCACTAGGAGCAAGTATTATTGAAAAACATTTTACATTAAATAAAAACTGGAGTGGCCCAGATAATATAATTTCAATTAACCCAAATTTATTAGCAAGACTTAATCAAGAATCTGTAAATATTTGGAAAGCTTTGGAAAGTGATGTTTCAATATTAAAACAAGAAAGTCCTGTTATACATTTTGCATATGCTTCTGTAACTGCTATTAAAAATATCAAAAAGGATGAAGTTTTTGGATATAATAATATTTGGGTTAAAAGACCAGGAAATGGAAAATTACAAGCAAAAGACTTTTCAAGAGTAATTGGAAAGAAAGCAAAAAGAGATATACAAATAGATACTCAAATATCTCCTAAAGACATACAAAAATTTTAAAATGGAACTAGAATAATTTTAAATCTTAAAAAAAAAATATTATTTTTTTCTGGAAACAGAGCTGAGTACTCCTTGTTATTACCTGTAATTAAGGCCTGTGAAAAAATTGATAATATAAAATACTCTCTTGTTTTAAGCGGTAGTCATGTTGAAAAGAAAAGTATTTTAAATGATAATGAGGTTAAACTAGATAATTTAAAAAATATTATAAAATTAGATATTTCTAATAGTTTTAAAGAGTCAGCGAAAATGGCTATTTCAGTGTCTAGAGTTATAAAAGCATTAACTATAGTTATTCAAAGGATTAAACCAAACATTTTAATTATATATGGTGATAGATTTGAAACATTAGGTGCAACTATAGCAGGGCATGAGAATAACATAATAATTGGGCACATTGAGGGAGGAGATAAAACATTTGGTGGAACTCATGATGATAATATTAGACATGCTATAACTAAATTATCTCATTTTCATTTTACTACTAATAAAGACTCATATACTAGAGTGCTTGCATTAGGAGAAGAGAAATGGAGAGTAAAACATACAGGGTTTACAGCTATTGACCTTATTAAGAGTAAAGACTATTCAGATAAAGATAGCATTATTCAAAAGTATAAATTAAAAAAGGAATGTCCAATATTGCTATTTACCCTACATCCATTAAGCTTTAGTTTCGATAAAACAAAAAAAGAAATCGATCTCTGCTTAAAAGCAATCCGAAAATCGATAAAAACTTTCAATGCTGTTTGTATAATAACTTATCCTAATAACGATTTTGGTAGCGAATACATTATTCAGAAAATAAAACTTTTTAAATTAAAGTATAAAAACGTTATGTTGTATAGATCATTAGGTAGAAAAGATTATTGGGGAGTTATGAATTTAGTACGTTTTAATTTTAAAGTAATTTGCATAGGAAACTCCTCATCAGGAATAAAGGAAAGTACTGCTTTTTCTTGTCCTACAATAAATATTGGTGATAGGCAAAAAGGAAGGTTAGCAGGAAAAAATATTTTGCATTGTAGCGCAGAAGAGTATAAAATCTTTAATTTAATAAGAAAATGTATTAAAGATAAAGCATTTATAAAGCAATGTAAGAACTTTGAAAACCCTTATGGAAAAGGAAATGCAGGAAAAAAAATAGCAAATTTTTTAAACAAGCTTAACCTAAATCAAAATACAATCATAAAAAAAATAACTTTATAAAGAATGTTAAAAAAAGTTTTATTTATTATCTTAGCTAGGAAAGGGTCAAAAAGGTTAAAAAATAAAAACATTCTATTATTTAATAATAAGCCTTTAGTATGCTGGACTATTGAACAAGCAATAAGATTAAAGCATTTAGCTAATGAAATAGTAGTAAGTACAGATTGCCCTAAAATTATAAAGCATGCTGAAAAGTATAAAGAAGCAATAGTAATAAGAAGACCAAAATATTTAAGCAAAGGATCCTCTAGTTCGCTTGATGCAATAAAGCAAATTTTAAAAAAAAAAAAATACGATGGAAATATTATTCTATTGCAACCAACCTCGCCTTTGCGACAAGATGAAGACATTATAAGTGTTCATAATCTTTTATTTAGAGGATATAGTCCTATTATGAGTGTAAGTAAAGCCCTGCATAATAGTTCTTTAATGTTTTATCAAAAAGTTCCTAGAAAGTTAAAGCCTGTAAATAAAAAGAAAATAGATATTTTTTATCCTAATGGTGCCATATATGCAGCTCATTCAAGGTGGATAAATAAAAACAATACCTTCTACAAAAAAGAAATTCATGCTTATGAAATGGATCAATCACACTCAATAGATATAGACTTGGAGTACCAGTTTATAATGGCTGAAGCTTATTTTAGTAAACTTAATAACTAATTATATAAATGAATTATACAAGAAT
>CAYMQD010000254.1:0-3581 GCA_964392475.1 uncultured Alphaproteobacteria bacterium | reverse complement strand
GTAGTAAAAATGAAAATCAAAATGCTAATGAATAATGCAGAAGATCCAGCTAAAAGAGAAATAAAAAATACTAGATAAGAATATGATATATATAGACTGTCATGTAATAAAATATTATGCATAATATTTATTCCTCAAAATCCTAGAATAATAAATATAGAACCAATTCCTATAAAACTAGTTTGACCTGTAATATTTTTGTTAAGATTATTGGAAGTACTAAATCTTTTTATTCTTGGTCCTAAAGTTATAGAGGCTACTAAGGCAGACCAGCCTCCTAATATGCATACAGTGGTTGCTCCTGTAGTATCTATAAAACCTAAGCTATGAAGCCAACCTCCGCCCCAAGTCCAAGCAACATATATTGGGTAAATTACTAAAATTAAAAAAAAGCTAAGTATTATAAAACTAGCGGGTTTGCCTCTTTCAGCAATAGTTCCCATAACTATAAGTGGTATTATTGAGCTCAAGATTATTTGATAAAGAAAAAAGGCAGTGTTAGAAAAACTAGAATTGATGGGAGTTTTTATATAATCAAGAGATAATAAATTAATAAAGGGGCCAAATTCTGGTTTTCCTATATATTTATTTACCTCGTTGTACATTAAGCTAAAACCTACAGTCCACAATATTAGAGCTGATAAAGAGAATACAGATATAGTTAAGGATAGTTGAAGCAGAGAGTTTGATTTTCTTACTGAGCCGGCACTTATGCATCCCAGTCCCAGTATAGTAAATATACTTAAAAACCAGAAAAATGAAAAAAATAAGTTACTCATATCATTTTTTAAAAATTAGTTAATACCCTTTAACTTAATTTTTCCTAAATTGTCATTTATAATTCTATTTATTAACAAAATAATACACTAAATCAAACATTATAAATTAAAAAATTTTAAATAGGGTATATAAAAAACATTTTTTAAAATATTAAGTATTGATTTATTTTTTTTGAATACACTTTCCTTGTAGTCTATATTCGTCAGGGTTAAATTGTGAGCCTAAACTAAAGAAGCCTTTTTTTGCGTCATAATTTACTGTAATTAAAGTGTTATAAATACGACTATCTGTTCTTCCTATCCATTTGCCTCGACCATACAAGTCACCGTTTTTATACACGGTGGTTCTTATTTTTCCCGTACGTTTACCATTCACACTTAAAGTTTCGATTATTGAACCTGAACCCCCAGCTGGATAAAAAGTCCAATTAGATATATTAAGACCTGTGGATGTTCTCTCAATCCCAGTACAGTAAAGTGGAGTGTATATAGCTTGATATTGTTCTGATTCTTCTGAGGAAGGTTTTTTCAATAAAATAAAAGTAAAAATAAAAAAATAGGATAATATTTGCGAAAACTTCAATTTTGCTCCTTTTTATATATTTATAAATGTTTACCGATTAGAGGCATTCCAATGCAATTCTAAATTTTTGACTAATTCCTTACTAAAATGGCAATATGCTTGGTCATGAGAATACAAGGCCATATATTTTCTGAAGTTATTTAATGGCTCAGTGCCAACTCTTAGGGCCCGCCTGTTACTTGCAGCGCCAACAACCCCCGAAGAAGAAAACATACTTATTGCTTCATTAATTTGTTTGTCTAAGCTATCTTCTGATACAACTTCATCACATATTAGCTTACCTTCAAAACTATCAGCTTTTAGTTTCATACCACTTTGTATTGCTCTTCTTGCAATTCTATCGCCCGTAAACCTAGAAAGTCGTAAATTTGCAGCTCCAGGTATTATACCTTCTTTTCTAGCAGGAAGTGTCATGTATGAATTTTTTGAGGCAATTATATAGTCTGTGACTAACAAATACTGGCAAGCACCGCCAATAGCAAAAGTATCTAAAGATGCAATCCATAATTTTTCTTTTGTTCCACTATATATCTCTTCGGGAGATAAGCTAGTATTAGCTAACCCCCTAAATACTTTATTTACTGCACCCATATCTCTAATTATATACCAAAGAAAAGGAATTTTACCTTGATATAAATGAGTAAGATTTATACCTGCTCCAAAAATATTTTTTCCCTTATATTTTCTATGGTTTACCTGCCCTCCTTTTAAAACACATAATTCAGTTTTTTCTTCTAATAAACATAAATCTATCGCTGTTTCCATAGGAATAAGTGTGTCTGAATCTTCAGCATTAAGAAAATTTGGATTAGTTAGAGTAACCTCGCAGAAATTTTTTTTTCTTGAAACCGTGGCTCCGCCAAGATTTACTTCATTAGTATTTTGAAATTTCTCTAATATATCTAAAGCATGTGGGGTAGGAAGTAACATTGCATGGCATAAATGTAAGCCAGCTTTTTTTAAGGAGAGAATGGAAGATAAAAATATACCATAGTCTATTTCTAAACCTTCTTTTTCTTTTAATATAAGAGAGTTTTCTCTTTCAATTTGTTTTTTGTCTGGAAGTAAGTTGGGGAATTCCCTTGTAACCATATTGATGAGAGTCTCTATACTATAAAATTTTTCCATATTATTAGTTATTTTGGAATAAATGTCTTTAGCATGTATTTGTAAAAAATATTTTTTTGATAGTCTAAGAGTATTTTTTATGTTTTCTACTAAACACTCTAGTTCTATTGACCGTTGTGATTTATTAACTTGGTTTGCTAAAAAAGCATCATTTAGTCTCCAGAATTTCTTGAATTCATTATAGTTATGGTCAAGATTTTTTGATACTTTAGGTCTAAATTTTTTATAGTCTGATATAAAATTTGGATCTTGCTTGTTTTGATACAGTAGATTTAGAGATTTCTCTATCCTATTTTCAAGTTCTAATTTCATAATCTATTCCTATTACAATAATTATTTTTTTATTCATTTAAAGATTAAAAGAATTTATATATATTACGTAATATAAGTTCTGAGAAGAGTTTTTAGTTATTTATAATTTAAATGTGGAAAGTATATTTAATGGATTTAGAAAAGTTAGCAAGTTCTATATTTTATGATATGCAAAATAAGATTAGCTACAGCTCTCTTCCAAAAGACCTAATGTTAAATCCTAAAGACAGGGAATCAGGATACAAAGTACAAGATATTCTTATTAAAATGATGGAAATGAATAGTGGAACTGTATTCGGTTGGAAAGTGGCACTTACTAATAAGGAAATGCAAAGAATAAATAAAGTTAATGAGCCGATTGAAGGAGCAATTCTTGCTTCTCGAATTCAAGATTCAGAAGGATACATAGATACAAAAAACTTTTTAAATATAGGGGTTGAGGGTGAGATTGCAGTTCGTATTGGTAAAGATATAACTTTAGATACATTAGAAAACATAGAAAAAGTCTTTGAATCAATTGAATCTGTAATGGCAGCTTTAGAAATAGTTGATGACCGTGAAGGTGGAAGCAACATTAGTCTTTCAATGTTAGCAGCACAAAATTCTTTAAATCGTGGGGCAATATTAGGCAAAGAATATTCAATTGATGGACTTGATTTAAAAAAAATTGAAGGAACTTTAATGATAGACCAAACTGTTGTAGGAGAAGGATCGGGTTCTAATGTTCTGGAAAATCCTATAAATGTAATTGTTTGGTTGGCCAGAAGCTTAATTAATAG
>CAYMQD010000253.1:0-9132 GCA_964392475.1 uncultured Alphaproteobacteria bacterium | reverse complement strand
CAATAACTAAATCAGATCTGATAACAAAAGTGGCTCAAAATAAAGAGCTACCATATGCAGTTGCTGAAAAAATTGTAGAAACTATGTTTAATGAAATTTCAAACGCTCTTATTAGAGGGGATAGAGTAGAGTTAAGAGGATTCGGTGTATTTTCAGTGAGAAATAGAAGTGCTAGAGTTGGTAGAAATCCACGAAACGGTGTATCAATTAAAATTCCTTCTAAAATGATGCCATTTTTTAGATGCGGAAGTAGACTAAGAGATCGTATTAAAAAAAGCTAAATCGGTCTAAAATTGTTTCTTTAAAGTAGGTAGAGATGAAGAAGTTTTTTGTATTGATATTGCTTATTGTCTCAATAGCTTTTGCAGTCGGTAACCGGAATCATGTAATTATATCATTATGGCCTATTCCCTCAGTTATAGATGCACCAATATTTTTAGTAATATTCATTTCTTTTGCGTTGGGTGTACTTGTAGGGAAAATTTTTAATTTTTTTGATAAAATTTCCCTATCAAAAATATTTTTATTTAAAAAAAACAAGAACGATTTAAATGAGTGATTCAAATTCAAAAACAAATGATTTAATACTTAATAAGCTAATATGTGCTTTGGATACAATAGATATAGAAAATGCTATTAGCCTCACAAAGCAATTAAAAGGAATTGCAGGATTTAAAATAGGTTTAGAGTTTTTTACGGCAAATGGACCTAGTGGTATTAGAAAAATAGAGTTAAATATTGATAATTCTTTTATATTTTTAGATTTAAAATTTCATGATATTCCAAATACAGTAGCTGGTGCAGTATCTGCTGCCGTATCTTTTTTAAAGCCTCATATGTTAACGATACATTCAAGTGGGGGTATTAAAATGATGGAAGAGGCTATAAAAGCAGCAGAGGATGCAGCTAGTAAGGTGGGTTGCTCTATTCCAAAAATGCTTGCAGTAACTTTATTAACAAGCCTAGATGTATCAGATTTAGACTGTATTTATTCGTCTAGAGACGTTTCAGACAGAGTAAGAAAATTAGCAAATATGGCATATAATGTTGGATTTAGTGGTATAGTTTGTTCTGCTAATGAACTAAGTATTCTTCGTAAAGATTTAGGCCCCAAGGTATTGCTGGTAGCTCCAGGAATACGTCCAATATGGCATACAACGCAAGATCAGAAAAGGACAATGAGTCCTAGAGAAGCTATTAGAAATGGCGCGGATTATTTAGTAATTGGAAGAGCAATTACTTCTGCAAAAGACCCCAGACTAGCATTAAAAAAAGTGGTTAGAGAAATTAAGGGAATATAATTTTGCCAAGAGATATAGATATTAAAATATGTGGTCTTACTAGTCACAATGATATTAGTGTATTAGCTAAATACCAAGTTCGCTGGGCTGGATTTGTATTTTATCCAAACTCTCCAAGAAATATAGAAATTGAGCATGCAAAAAGTATTATTTCTATGGTACCTAAAAATATAGACACTGTAGCTGTAATGAGCAATCCAAACGATGAAGAATTGATGTTGGTTAAATCTACTAATGTTAGAACTATTCAGTTACATGGAGATGAGTCTCCAGACAGATGCAAAACTATTATGGATTTATTTGATTTAAAAATTATAAAAGCTTTCAAGATTTTAGAATCTAATGATTTTAATTTATCAAAAAAATATACAGACGTCTGTGACTTTTTTTTATTTGATGCAAAACCTCCCCAAAAAGCTACGAGGCCTGGTGGAAATGCTATATCTTTTGATTGGAACTTACTAACTGGAAAGAAATTTAATAAAGAATATATACTATCTGGGGGTTTAGATGATAAAAATGTTTCTGAGGCAATAAGTTCTTCGGGATGTAATGCAGTAGATGTTTCATCAGGAGTGGAAAATGCTCCAGGTTCCAAAGATTTAAATCTGATAAAAAAGTTTTGTATAGCAGCAAGAAAATAGGACCTAAATTTGGCTAACTATTTGAAATATAGTATATTATTGATAAAGATATTTGAATTAAGAATTGTGAAAAATTATGTCTAAAACTAATACATTTAGTCAAAATCCAAATAAAGAAGGCTATTTTGGACAATATGGGGGAAGGTATATTGCTGAAACTTTAATGCCTCTCGTCTTGGAGCTAGATAAATCTTATGAGGATGCAAAAAAAGATAAAATTTATTTATCACAAATGAAGGATTTAATGAAGAACTATGTTGGAAGGCCAAGTCCACTGTATCATGCAGCTAGGATTTCAGAATATTTTAAGGGTGCAAAAATTTACTTTAAAAGAGACGAACTAAATCATACAGGAGCTCATAAAATAAATAACTGTATTGGTCAAATACTTCTTGCAAAAAGAATGGGAAAAGAGCGAATTATAGCAGAAACTGGAGCAGGACAACATGGTGTAGCCACAGCTACGGTATGTGCATTATTTGGTCTTCCGTGTGTAATTTACATGGGGGAGGAAGATATTAAAAGGCAAAAACCAAATGTTTTTCGTATGAAATTGTTAGGAGCAGAAATTGTTCCAGTAGCTTCAGGAGCTGCAACTTTAAAGGATGCAATGAATGAAGCTCTTAGAGATTGGGTTTCTAATGTAGAAAATACATTTTATATTATTGGAACTGTAGCTGGTCCTCATCCATATCCAATGATGGTAAGGGACTTTCAATCTATTATAGGAGAAGAAACCTATAGTCTAATTATAGAGTTAGAGGGAAAATTACCAGATTATTTGGTAGCTTGTATTGGTGGAGGGTCTAATGCAATGGGTCTGTTTTACAGGTTGTTAGATGAATTGAAAGTTAATCTTGTCGGGGTAGAAGCTGCCGGTAAAGGTTTGAATTCAGGAAAGCATGCCGCTTCTTTAAATGCGGGAACACCAGGTGTTTTGCATGGTAATATGACCTATCTTTTGCAAAATAAAGATGGGCAAATTAAAGATGCCCATTCTATTTCTGCTGGTCTTGACTATCCAGGTATTGGTCCAGAACATAGTTGGTTGAATGATACAGGGCGCGTCAGTTATGTAACAGCTACCGATGAAGAGGCGCTAGAAGCTTTCAAGAAATGCTCCGAGTTGGAGGGAATAATACCAGCATTAGAACCTGCACACGCTCTTGCCTATGTTGCTAAATTGGCTCCTAAATTATCTCAAGATAAAATTATTATTATGAATCTATGTGGTAGGGGAGACAAAGATATTTTTACAGTTGCAGAGCATTTAGGTGTAAATATATAAAAGGACTAATATGGAACTATCAGATCGTAGATTAAAAGAGTCATTTTCTCGAATAAATAATGAGAAAAGGAATGGCTTAATAGCCTTTATTACTGCTGGTGATCCTAACTTGGAAACAAGTCAAAAAATATTAGAAGGATTGCCAAAAGCAGGAGCAGATATAATAGAAATAGGTATGCCTTTTACAGATCCTATGGCAGATGGACCTATTATTCAAGCAAGTTATCAAAGAGCTTTGGCTAGTGGTCAAAACTTAAAATTGACTTTGAAAATGGTAAAAAAGTTTAGAGAAAATAACAAAAATACTCCTATAATTCTTATGGGGTATTATAATCCTATTTTCCAAATGGGTATAGAGGTTTTCTTAGAAGATTGTTTAAAATCTGGTGTTGATGGTCTAATAATAGTAGATCTTCCTTATGAGTCTGATGAAAAATTTTTTATTAGTTGTAAGGAAAAAAAAATTAATTTTATAAGGTTAATTACACCCACTACAAGTAAATCGAGACTTAAGAATCTTCTTGGAAGATCCTCAGGTTTTATTTATTATATTTCGGTGGCGGGCATTACGGGTTCATTTAGTGCTCCAATATCTGAAATTAAATCTACCATAATGAATATAAAAAATAATACTACTTTGCCTGTTGCAGTAGGTTTTGGAATAAGAAATAAGGATCAAGTAAAAAGTATTAATAAATTTGCTGATGCAGCTGTAGTAGGTTCTGCTATTGTTTCAAGAATAGAATATGCGGTTCTTAATAATAAGGATCCCATTAAGGAAAGTTTAGACTTTGTGAATCAATTAACCGTTAATAGCAATTGATTATACTTGGAGATGTAAATGAATTGGCTTACTAATTTTGTTCGTCCAAAACTACGAGCCTTAAGAGGAGAAAAGGCTAATACTCCAGAAAATTTGTGGAGTAAGTGTAAGGGCTGTGAGCAAATGATATTTCATAGAGATTTGATTGAAAAACTCTATGTTTGCAGTAATTGTGGTTATCATCTATTCATGCCAATTTCTGATAGATTATCAATGATTTTTGATGATAAAAAATATGAAACAATAGAATTACCTAAAACAAATCAGGATCCATTACGTTTTAAAGATTCAAAAAAATATTTAGACAGACTAAAGTTTGCTCGTTTGTCAACAGGTAATGAAGATGCTATTACGGTTGCACATGGAATGATCGGAGGGTATCAGTCAGTAGTCTCAGTAATGAATTTTAAATTTTTAGGAGGCTCTATGGGGACAGCTGTAGGAGAAGGTTTTAGAGCGGCATCTAGACTAGCAATATTACAAAATGCACCATTAATAAATATTACCTCTTCTGGAGGAGCTAGAATGCAAGAGGGTGCACTTTCCTTGATGCAACTTCCCAAAACTATAATATCTGTTGAGGAAATTAAAGAATCTAAAATACCTTATATTGTTGTGTTGACAAATCCAACTACTGGAGGGGTAACTGCATCTTTAGCAATGTTAGGAGATATTCATATAGCAGAACCAGGAGCATTAATAGGTTTTGCTGGGCCAAGAGTTATAGAAAGTACAGTTGGAGAAAAGCTACCTAGTGGATTTCAACGAGCAGAGTATCTTAAAGATCATGGAATGGTTGATTTAGTAACTCCACGCCCAGATTTAGCATCCACGCTAGCAATAATAATAGGGCATTTAAAATCTAAAAGAGAAAATGCTGCAAATACTGATTTATAATCGTTTTTAAAATTAATCAGGAAAAGTATAATTGCTTAAAAATAATATAAGTGACTTATTAGAAAAATATCCTAGATCTATAGATCTTTCATTACTCCGTATAGAGGAAGTTCTTCACAGATTAGGAAACCCTCATCTTAAATTACCCCCCGTAATTCATATAGGTGGGACTAATGGAAAAGGTTCAGTGGCTGCAATGCTATTTTCTATCCAAAAAGCAGCAGGTAAAAAGGTGCATTTGTATACTTCCCCTCATTTAATAAACGTAAATGAAAGAATAAGACTTGCAGGGGTAGAAGTGAATGATGACTGTTTATTTTATGCACTGCGTGAGGTTGATAAATTTAATAAAAATAGTAATTTAACTGTTTTTGAACTCCTTACTATTTCTGCGTTTTTACTATTTTCTCAAATTAAAGCTGATCTTACTATATTAGAGGTAGGGCTAGGTGGTCGTCTTGATGCTACTAACATTATTAAAAATCCATATATTTCTGCATTGACACCAATTTCATATGATCATTTAGAGCTTTTAGGAAACAATTTAGAAAAAATTGCTATTGAGAAAGCAGGAATTTTTAAACCTGGAGTAGTTAGTGTTATATCTAAACAACCAAAAAGAGTTTTAAAGGTTTTAGAAGAATTTTCTATAAAAATTGGTTCTAGCCTAGTTTGTTATAAAAAGGATTGGTATAGAGAAAATGATTTTTTATACTATAAAAATAAGAAATACCAACTTATACCTCGTTTATTACAAGGAAACCATCAAGCTGATAATGCTGCACTTGCTGTTATGCTTAGCATTAGCCATAAGAGTTTTGTGGTTGAACAAAATGATATTAGTATGGGACTTAGCAGTGTATACTGGCCAGGTAGGCTACAGCTATTGAATGGTAAACTATCTAATATATTAAAAGAACAAGAACTCTGGATAGATGGTGCTCATAACGTGGGTGGCATAAATACGTTAATAAATTGGATAAAAAAAAATAATAAAAAAGTAATTTTCATTTTGGCGCTTGGAAAAACAAAGAATGCAAGATTAGTAATTGATACTTTAGCGAAGGCCTTTCCACAACTGGTCATAACTTTACCTCTTCCAGACAGGTCTGGTTTAGATGCAGCCAAACTATCAGAAATTCTAGTCTCAAAGGGATTAGCCACTAAAGTGGCTAAAGATATAAAGAAGGCTATACAATTGTGTAATTTATTAGAATCAAATTTAACTGTGATAGTAACAGGATCTCTTTATTTAGTAGGAGAAGCATTAAAGTTGGACAGTGGCTTATAACTTTATTCTATATGCTCATTTAGCCAACTTTCCATTTCTGCTTTAGAAAAACTACCCAATCTAGTGTCAGCAATTTCTCCATTCACAAATAATATTATTGTTGGAATACCACGTATTTGATATTTTGTAGGTGTTTCAGGATTGTTGTCTATATCTATTTTTCCTACTATTACCTTACCCTCAAAAGTATTTGATATTTCTTCAAGCACTGGAGCCAGCTGTTTGCATGGGGCACACCATTCAGCCCAAAAATCGACCAATACTGGCGTGTTAGATTGTATTACATCACTCTCAAATGAGTTATCCGTTATTTTTTTAGTGGCCATTTTTGCTCCATTTGGTTAAGAAAATTATTAATTATAGTATATTTATATATTGTTATATGTCTATATATCTAATCTTTCAAAGCTTTTAAAATTAGTTCTTCACCTATATTTAAAAATTTATCTTTCAACCAAAATATTTTTGGGCCAGAGGTGTAAATTAAACCTAATCTAACAGGTTGGTTTTTCCATATTGATTTAACAAGAATTTTGTATGCAGCCATCTGTGCTAGTAATTTTTTATCAATTTTCTCAGCAGAATTAGGAATTTTATTTGTTGTTTTAAAATCTAAGACGGTAATTAAATTAGGTTTTATAATTAAACGATCTACTCTGCCAACTATTATTTTTCCATTTATTTTAGAACAAATTATAGGTTCGTTATTTGAAGGCTCTTTCATAATACTTTTAATTTGTGATAAATTTATAACATTAATAATTTCATTAAAGATGTCATTTTGGTTTAAATTTTCTAATTTTTGTTTACGAATCATAGAGGAAATAATGATTTTTAATTCTTTTTTATTTAAATTCCTAGCAAATTCTAAAATTTTGTGAATTATTTTTCCTCTATCTCTTGCTAAAATACTTTTAGTATTAATATGAGACCTATTTATTTTACTAATTTCTGGAATTTTTGATATTAGTTCTGTTACTGATATTTTGGTTTCAATGATATCGTGATTATTATCTATGATTGGTCTATTAATTTCGAGAGGTATATTTATTTTTGGCTTAATTTTGTTATTTAATTCAGGAGTAAAATGACCTATAGAAAATATCGTTTTATCTTTATCTTGGAATTTAAACTTTTTCTGTTTTGTTAAATTAATACTACTAAGTATTGAATGATGCCAAGTATATTTTGGTGTTATATTTTCTGATCCAGAACTTATACTAATAAGACAGTTCTTAGCTCTTGTCATTGCTACATATAATAGACGGTCATGTTCTCTTATCTGACTATCATGTCTTTTATTTATTAAAGATAAGGTAATGCTGTCTGTTTCACTCTTAGATGGGGTCCATAATGGAATAATTTTCTTAGCTTCAGTTTCTGTCCAAACAAGGTCATAAGTTTTTCTAGGAAAAGTATGATCTGCATCTGCTATAATTGTAGTTTTTGCTTCCAAACCTTTTGAACCATGTATTGTCATAACCCTTATTGCTTTAGGATTAGTTAGGGTGTCTTGTTGTATTTCTATTTGATTGTTTTCAATATAATCTACAAAAAGTTCTAAAGACGGTGGGTTTAATTTTTCTAAATTAAGTGCTTCCTGTAAAAATTGTGCGATCGTTGTATTCACTCCAGCACCTAATGATGCAATAAATTTTTTTCTTGCTTGTAATTTTCCCTCAAGTATAGAAGAAAAAAAACTGTAGGGTGTTGAATTATTGGAAACTGCTAATAGTTGGTTTAGTAGTTTTGAAATCTTTATAAGCCTATCTTTTTGGGAATTTTTTATTTTTTCCCATACACATGATCTTCTTTTATATGTAATTTCAAATAGGGTATCTTCACCAATTGAGAATAGTGGGCTTTTAAGTAAGCATGCAAGATTATAATTATCAGAGGGAAGTAAAACGAATTTAGCTATTGATATAAGGTCAATTACTACTTGCTGCTTATTAAGTTTTACTTTGTCTAAACCAATAACAGGAATGTTTCTTTTTTCTAAGGAATTTATAATTAAGGGCATTAATGGTTCTCTTTTACTCACTAATATTAAAATATCTTCAGGGTTTAAGGCTTTTTGATTTTTTATAAGATTCTTTAGAGATTCAGATATTTTTTCTGCCAGCTGATTGGGCACTATGATATTAGGGGTATTGATTTTTCTATCCTTTATGTGAAACGACCATAGTTCTACCTTTCCCTTATTTGAAAACTTTACTGGGATATGTTTTTGTGGCTTTATATCATTAAACCAAATACCTTTTCTTGCTGGATCTTCAATTATATTGTCCACTGTTGTAAGAATATTTGGCAAAGTTCTGTAGGAATGTTTTAATGAAATTTCTTGCCATCTGCAATTAGATTGTTTTACTTTTTTTGAATAGAAATCTCTTGCTCTATAAAATTCATTAGGGTCTGATCCTTGAAACCCATAGATAGATTGTTTGGTATCACCTACCGCGAATATCGTTCTATTTATATTTTCTTTGGCTCCTGATCCAGAAAAAAAATCGGAGGTTAAAAGCTTTATTATTTCCCATTGTGGAGGACTAGTATCTTGAGCTTCATCTACTAAAATGTGGTCTATTCCTCCATCTAGTTTAAATAAAATCCATAGGGATATTCCAGGTTTATTTAATAAGTTATGGGTTAATGAAATTAAATCTTCATAATCCAGGACTGATTTATGAAATTTTTGTTCTTCGTATTTTTTGATAATTGATAACCCTAGCCTGCACAACGTGCTGGTAAATGAATAAGTAGATATTTTTTTTCTTAAATCTTCCATAAGAAAAACTCTATCCTGTTCTTTTAATAAAAATTTGTAATTAATGGGGTTTTTATTTGACCAATTTTTTGAGCATAAATTTATTTTAGGTGTAAAGTTT